>CBFGVN010000007.1:0-28383 GCA_965651845.1 uncultured Chryseobacterium sp.
CCGATGAGGTTAAGGCGAGAGTTCTCAAATGATCGTCACCTGTTCCGCCATAGTTTTTCTCCCACTGAACTCTATTATTTTTGTCCAATTTTATGATGTAAAAATCGCCTTCGCCATAATTTTCGGTTTTCTTTGATCCGTCTGCATTACTTCTGGAATAAATTCCGAGTAAAGCTCCACCATCTTTCGTTGGAATTATCTTTTCAACCTCGTCTAGCCCGCGTCCACCAAAAATAGTTTGCGATAATTCTTTTCCGTCCTTATCCAGTCTTACAATTAAAACATCTTTGGAACCATAGCCTTTGGATGAGTTTTGAACGTTTCCGGCAACAAAGAATCCTAAATCCGTTGTCTGAATTACTGATCTTGCCTCTTCATCGGCATGAGTTCCGATTGTCTTCTGCCAGATTTGGTCTCCAAACTCGTTTAAACGGATCAACCAGAGGTCTGAAGATCCTTTGGAATCATCCTTTTTGTCAAATCCTTTTCCTGAGTAAGAAGTACCTGCTAACAAAAATCCGCCTTCCTGAGTAGATACAGTTGCAGATAAGAAATCATGGTTCCCGCCAACGAAATATTTTTTCCAGATTTCCTCGCCCTGTTGGTTTAATTTTATCAACTTGAAATCGTAACCATTATTCTGCTTACTGCCTGAAGCTTGTAGCTTATCGCCTTGAATGCTGCTACCTGAAATCAAATACTGCCCGTCAATAGTTGTAGTGACCTGGCTTAGAAAATCCTGCGTAGAGGATGGAATTTCCCGTTCCCATACAATCTGCTGGGAATAGAGGTTAACAACAGTGCATAGAAATGCACCCGCATAAATTTTTCTCATAAGTTTGAATTTTTCGCCGCTAATCTATTAATTAATATTTTTTCATCATATCCGTAAAAACCCCATATTTAGCATGGGTAAAATACGGATGCCCATATTGTTTTTTCTTTCTAAATTCTTTCTTGTTTTTCATATTGTCTTTTATATAGTGTTATTGATACAGCAAAGCTACAGAGGCAATGCGCCAAAACATGTCGCATTAAAAGAGAAGTATAAAAAATCTTAGATTGGGGTTAGTCCATTTTCCAATAAAGTTTGCTCTGGGTTTTCTTACAGTGTTTCTACATTTTCCATTTTCACTTGCACAAAAGTTGCGAAGAGTATCATCTATACTTATAAAAGTATTAGGTTCTGCAGGTTGGTTAACAATTTGAATCTAATACGAAATACTCATCTACTCATCAGTTAATATCAATTAAGTAAAAGACAGAAGGATTGACGTTCTTTTGCAGGAAGCAAACTGTATACGTTATGGAGACATCATTTTCTCAAGGATAGCATGATCTTAGAAAAGATCTGCAGTGAAGTAGTTATTTTTTTCATCTGTATGTGTGTTATTTTTTATGTTGTAAAAATAATAAAATCGATCTTTTATATCACACCCATTTGAACTATTTTACTATGCTACAAATAGCATTAGTTAAAAACGGTTCCTCTTACACGCTTTTACGGCAGAAATAAAAAAGCCGGGGTAAAAACCCCGGCTGTGTCATACCTGATCTCACTCAGGCTACATTTAACCCCAACATTGAATCTTTTAATAATTAAATGAAAATTCCATTGTTTTTTCATTGCCAAAGCTATCGTACACCCATATCTGAAATTCATGCGAACCTTTAGATTTTGTTTTGTAATGCAATACAAAATCATCTTCAGGGATAAGGTAGGAATAGTTAGGCTTGAACGGCTTGCTTGATGGGAACATCAGTGCTCCGTGGCCTTCATACTGAAAATACCGTATCGAATATTTCACTCCATTGTACTGCCCTTCTCTTTTGATATGACAGAGGATCTCTACCGTCTGCTCGCCATCAATCTCCGAAGGAACAGGCATCACTTCAAGCTGAAAGGGAAAATCTGTCTGTATATCGAGTTCCTTTTCACAGGAAATCATCAGAATTCCTATCGTAAAGAAGAACAGGATCAGCCGGAGCTTCCTTTTTATCATTGTTCTAATTCGTGTTTTCATTACTTATTTTTCTAGGGTTAAAAAATATAACGGATGCCGAGTCCAAGACCCGGTCTCAGGTGTTCCAATGAAGTTCCGAGCAGGTATTTGGTGTGACCTCGAAGAAGAAGAATCACTTTATCACCCAGGTAAGTTTCCAGGGAAAGATTCATTCCACCACCATAAACAAAATGGTCCTCATTAAGAATGATCGCACCATTATAAAGCTGTTTTTGACTCTTATTAATAACTTCATAGCCGCCCACAGCACTTACTCCCAGGTGCACAGAGAAGGTCTTTCTCCAGTCGCCGACAAGATAGAAGCTGTATCCGCCTTCCAGGTTATAGGTTTCGATTGGAATATCGATGGTTTCAAAAACCTGTTTTTTGTGATTGTATTCTACCGCCAGGAATTGATAGTTTCCTTTTCTTTTGTTGATGGTCATTGCGACGCGGGCGAACAAAAAATCATGCATGGGTTTCTCATCTGAAACAAAACCTGCGGAAAGTTCCACACCTTTTTGTCCCGGAAGCTGTCGCTGCGCTTTTGAAGCAGTAATACCTGCAGTTAAAGCCAATATTAAAAATGTCTTTTTCATACTGTACTGATTATTATTTCTCATCTTACTTAAAATCCAGATGCATCTGTTTGACAGGACGTGCTTTCACCAGGTCAGCGTTTTCAATTCTCAGAAACTGATGCCGGCCACCGTTTTTCTCATAGATCTCGATCACCAGCAGCTTATCATCCGGTATAGTCATCTGTTCCAGCAGGTAGACATTTCTTTCGACGGATGTTCCGTCAACCTGATTGAGTTCCAGGTATTCCCTGAGAGGCTGAATGCTTCTCTCCTGAATAACCGTCCGCTTGGCAATTTTCTTATCCACCACTTTAAAACTGATAAAGTCTATCGTAAAGGGAATATGCGTTACATTTTTAAACTGCAGGACAAAATATAGTTTGCCATCCAGGGTGTAGATGCTTTTCAATAGAACCTGCACTCCAAAGCTCTCTGATCCGATATGACGGATTATTCTTTTGTCCTGCTTATATAATGTTTTCATGACCAGTCCCGACATAGAGGCTTGTTCACTACCCAGCTCTTTAAAAAGGACAGTCCCTTTCTTCTTTTCTTCAGCATTGCTTTTTTCAGAAGGCACATCCAATCCAAAATCAAGAGTTAGTACATCCGGATATTCGCTATACCAGACATTGAAATTGTAAAACTTGCCATCCTCGGTAATGACCGAAAGATTGCATCCGTTCTCAAAGTTTTTAACCGCTGCTTTCACGCGCAATACATTTTCCGCTTCTTCCGCCTTCCCGGCTGTAATATTTTCGCTTCCTAAATCGACATAACGTATCGCTGAAGGAAAAATAATATGGGTCGTTTTATCATACGTTACCAGAATTTCATGAGGGGCTATTTTACCGTATGCGGTATCCACCGGTGCTTGGATTGTATCTACTGGAACACGAAGACTGTCCTCAGTTTGAGCCTGAACTTTTGAAGATGCTGCCGTCAAAAATGTCAGGACTGCTGATATTATTCTTAGAATATTTTTCATTTTACATTGGTTACATTAATTGATTGTTACATTAATACATTGCTACATTATTTCTTCGGTACCAGGAAAAGCAGGTATCCGGCCTTGACAGTGACCTGCGGTGTTCCCATTCTTTTTGAGATATAGCCCGTGGTTCCTTGCACGATTCCTTTTGTTAAGTCTGAAATGAGCTGCTGACCTGTAGAAGAGCTGAGCACAATGTTGGTTCCTGCGGAAGTACTCATTCCGGATGCGATCTCTTTCATGGCATTCACATCGGGGGAATACAGAAGATTAAGACCGGGCTGTCCGTCCAGATCGTAGGCAGAAAGATCCACAGGAACAATATTGCCTTTGAACTCCACTGACGTTATTTGCAATCCTAGCCTTCCATCGTTGAGCTTTGCCATTGCCGTAAGCAATGTTCCCGCAGGAAGGGTCATCCTGGCAATCCGCACTCCTTCGAGCAAACGCAGTGCAACACTGCTGCCCATTGTCACGGTCTTTGTCTGATGTACACAGGCTCTAATGCTGTTTCGTAAGACCTGAATCTGAGAAGCAGATCCGGAGGACTGACCATCAAAGAAGCGTTTTTCACTTGCTTGTACTATAGAAGCCGCAAATTCCTGATCACTTTGTTCTTTTTCTCTGTACAATGACGATACCACATTCTTTTTTGCGGTGTATACCGGCTCGATGTAACGTTCAGGAGCTTTTGCAGGAGCAGCTTTCTTTACAGAATCTGCCGCTGGTTTTTGAGGCATCAACTGTGGAAGATATTTGGCGGCCATCTGATAGGATTTTTCCATCATTAGCACAGGATCCTGTACAAGTGTATTTTGTGAAGAAGCCTCCTGTTCTCTGTTTCGTTCTTTGAGTTCCCGTATCTCCTTGCGCAGCTTCTCATTCTCAGGATCGGATTGATAAAAGCTTCCGAGCGTCTGCTGTATTTCGCGGTAGTTTTTTACGCCCTGCGAAGCGGGATTAGTGCTTTCCTGCTCTACTTCTTCATCAATAGAGCCTGAGGAAGTGTCGGTTCCACTATTCATATAATCAGACAGGGAAAGCATGGCCTTACGCCTTTCATTTTCTTTTTTTTCCAGCAGCTCATGCTCGTAGGCTTTTTCCTTATCCTCCATGAGCACCTGGTCATCGGCCTGGGGAACCGAATTATTAAGTCCTGAATCAGCAAGCTGCTTGGTATTTTCTCCCGGACGAAAGATGAGATACATACATCCGACACAAACTACTGCCATGAGGGCATAGATAAGGAGCTTTTTCAATTGCTGGCGATGCTCTTCAGGGGAACGCTCTTCCTTCACTCTTCCTTCTGCCGTCTCCCGCAGGAAGATACCTGTCCCTTTATTCTTTTCCATAATCTTCGTTTTTTGGAGTTGAAACACTGTCAGCTTCCTGCGGAAGCACTATTTTGAGGCTCTGCCTTAGCATCGGCATAGGAGCCTGGATATGCTTTATGACGAGTCCCTTCTTACCGCTATCATCAAAATAGATCCATGATAGCACCGTTACGGTTAAAAGAAAATACACCGCTGACAGCACCAGGATTAACCGGATTCTCTGTTTCTCACTAAGCCCGTTACACCAGGCATTGAGCCTAGACGGCCAATTTCTGATGTTTGTTTTCTTATCAATATTTTTTTTATTCATTTTATTTGATTTTATTTCTTTAATAGGTTACTTGTTGAGTTTACAGTCTGTGAGACTTTCCTTTTTTATGATCGGGGCTGTCGACTGATTCCATCAGCTCTTTCACCGTTGGCAAAGAATCAATCGAAACATTGGTAAGCTCCGATCTCTTGAGAGGTATCGCCTGACCATTCTTTTTTTCAGTAGTCAGTTTTGTGATGACCGGATTGTCCTTCGCAAACGACATTTGCATATTGCATACGATATAAGACTGATTTTCTCCGTTCCAATTGAGATAGGTGCATAACCACAGATCAGGGATCTTTCCCGTCGCATGATCTTTAGAGGCGCTTAGATGATCTTCAAGGAGTTCCTTGAATTTTCCGGGAGAGTCCCTTTGCGATATAAACTCATTGGTAAAGCCTTTTTTATGAAAGGCATCAATCCATGCTTTGATTTGTTGTGAATTCTTCATCACCATTTTCTTTAGCGTTCAACGGTCTGCAGGTCTTTATTCTCCAATACATTGAACTTTTCAATGATAAACCCTTGCGGGTTGGATTCAGATTTTACGGAGTTGATCAAAATGCAGGAAGTAATAAGGCTTCGCTCTGTAATATTGCTGGCTCGGGTAATGTACTGCCTGGCGTAGGTTTTAATAGCATACGGATACGTTTCAAACACACATTTAATACTGTCAATCTCGATACGCTGCTGAACATTTCCTGAAATGAGGCTGTTATAATATCCTTTTTCCGAGAGGTCTTTATAGTAGTTGAAGGCGCTTTGATCCGAGAGCAGAAAAGCACGTTTCATATTGCTTTCAATCGCCGTCTTATCCGGAGCCAGGGTAAAGAACAGCTCATGAAACCGTGTGATATGTTCCTTAGCCTCTACCGGCCTGTTGATCCTGGCGTCCTGTGAAAGCGCCAGCATGAGTGACTTTCCTTTATCCAGAACATAAATTTTTTGTCGCTGCTTTTCTGCAAAGTCATAGGATTTCCAGATGGCAAAACTCGTGACTGATAAGCAGAGTCCCGCAAAGAGAAAGGCATATAGCCTGATCTGCTTAAAGCTGTTTTCTATATTTCTTAAAATTTTAAATTCCATTGTTTTCTTATTTTTAATTGAGATAAAAAGCCGGTCAGGCAGTTTCGGCATATTGTAACCTATAACGCTATGCGTTTCTGCCCTTCCGGCCTGCTACTAACCCAATATTAACTAACCCTATTTTTATTCTTTGTCCATAAGACTTCCCTTTATTCTTCCGGCAGCATTTCCTGCAGCAGCACCTACTCCGGCTCCCGCCAGACTTCCGGCTTTCATGGCTGTCTGGTTGACATTTCTTCCGAAATTACCGACTCCGCCACCCGCCTGGATCACCCAGGATGCGACCGTAGGAATAGTGAAGTAGCCCACTATGCCGATGATGAGGAAGATGATATAGGTGCTGTTTGAGCCGTCAGGAATGAAATTGGGATCGCTCAATTGCTCAATATCATTCTCCACCATAAGCACCTGAATCTTCGCGAGCATGCTGCTGAAAAGGTCAGCGATAGGCAGCCACAAATACACGCTCACATATCGGGAGAGCCATTGTGTCAACGTGGACTGAAAACCATCCCAGACGCTGAGGGCAAAGGCCAGCGGTCCTAAAATCGACAGCACGATCAGAAAGAAGGTGCGTATGGTATCGACCACCAAAGCCGCTGCCTGAAACAGGATCTCCACCACTTCCCGGAACCAGTCACGGATTCCTTTTTGCATGGAATACATTCCTCTTTCGACATACATGCCCGCCATCGTTGCAATATCGGAAGGTGACCATCCCAGCTCTTCGAGCTGCTTATCGAATTCTTCATCCGAGGCAAGGAAAGCGGTTTCAGGACTTCGAAGGAGTGCCTGCTTTTCCAATTCATCTTTCTGCGCCTGCAGCTTGTGAAGATCCAGCGTTTGTCCTTCCAGTATCTGATGGGTACCCGATACAATCGGACTTAATACCGCATTAATGGTTCCAAGGACAATAACCGGAAAGAACATGACACAAATCCCCAAAACGAAAGGTCGAAGCAACGGGAATACATCCACGGGTTCGGCGCGGCTTAGTGCCTGCCAAACGCGGTAAGCGACATAAAACAGGGCGCCTAATCCGGCTATGCCTCTGGAAACGCCTGCCATCTGCGAGCAAAGGGGCATCATCTCATCATACAGAGAGCGCAAAACCTCATGCAGGCTCTCAAATTCTATTGCTAATACCATAAGAGAATTTTTTACCAGTATCTTAATTTATCCGTACCATAGAGCTTCAGCACCCTTGCCGCATCATTCTGCTTCTTGGCTCTCAGATAGCTTACCGAAATATTCTTATTGGTGTAGTATCTCACCAGGTTGTAATAATCCTTTACCTCCTTATAGGTCTGGTCAATCAAATCCATTCGCTCCTTATCATTCATCTCCAGTCCCGAGCTGCTGACAATCTGTTTCAGGTCTTTTAAAAGTCCCGAGCTTTCCTTAAGCAGCTGTGAATACCCAAAGGCAATAGCGGAAATTTCCTGCGGTGAGAAATTGGGATCACTCAGCATTTTTTTGAAATTCGTGACGTACATCTCCGAGATATCACCCACCAGAATGACCGTCTGCTGTACCTTTCGGGCATCTTTCACCAGGTTATTGACGGCTTTGAGCTTATCATAATATTCCTTGCCCTGCCCATATATTTTTTCTACTTCCTTAAAGTTCTTCAGAACGTTAGACACCGTGGAAGAAGTCTGTACAATCTCATTGGCCGAGTTAAGGATTCCTGAAATCAGGTTCCCGGGATCAGTTACCACAAACTGCGCTTTTACATGGGAGATGCTTAGCAGCATTGCTGCACAAAGCATCATGAATAATTTTTTCATTGTCTTATTTTTTTAGTTCGTTAAGTTTTTTCTGATTAGATTTTATGTTTACGGGTATTGGTTAGTTATACCCTTTCTTCCCTGCTGCAATCCTTTTAATTGCCTCTTCCATATCACCACCAAGGGCTGCAGCCAGCTGCATCACTTCATGCTTTTCTGATTCTTCTGTTGTGTAGGCCAGGTAACATTCAAGACCCACTTCAGTAGCATAGACCGCGGAATGCGTTCCGCCCAGCCCGATCCATACTTCTTTATACAGGCGACTTGCATCGTTATTCTGATTGATAGAAAGAATCTCACCCCGCTGCTTATCCGTTAGACCCAACATGGCCTGGATCTCATCAAAGCGGTTCATGTATTTGCGCTGATCCAGAAGAATCTTGCAGTCGGAATTGTTAACAATCGATTCTTTGACAATCGGAGAACTAATGATATCGTCTACTTCCTGGGTTACGGTCACCATTTCACCAAAGAATTTGCGGACCGTTTTCACCAAATAGCGCAGGTATTCTGCCATACCTTCCCGTGCGATCGCCTTCCACGCTTCTTCTATGAGTATCATCTTACGGATGCCTTTGAGCCTTCGCATTTTGTTGATAAAGACCTCCATAATAATGATGGTTACCACCGGGAATAAAATTTTATGGTCCTTTATCGCGTCAATTTCGAAGACGATGAAGCGTTTGGATAGAAGATCCAGCTGTTTATCGGAGTTGAGCAAATAGTCATATTCACCGCCTTTGAAGTACGGTTCCAGCACATTCAGGAAGTTCGCCAGGTCAAAGTCTTTTTCCCGTACTTTCTTTTCTTCAAGAATTTTGCTGTAGTCTTCCCTTACAAATTCATAGAAACCGTTAAAGCTCGGTTTGTGGGTAAGATCCTTCTTAATACATTCGATATACAGGTTGACTGCATTGGAGAGTGCTACTTCTTCAGAGCGCGAAGGAGGTTCATCATCACGTTTCCATAAGGTAAGAATGAGTGTTTTAATGCTTTCCTTCTTTTCGATATCAAATACCCTGTCATCCGTGAAAAAGGGATTAAAGGCAATTGGATTTTCTTCCGTGTAGGTAAAGTAGATTCCGTCTTTTCCTTTGGTTTTTCCTTTGATGAGTTCACAGAGTCCCTGATACGAGTTTCCCGTATCGATGAGCAGTACATGTGCTCCCTGCTCCCAATACTGCCTCACCATATGGTTCGTGTAAAAAGATTTACCGCTGCCTGAAGGCCCCAAAATGAATTTATTACGGTTGGTAATGATCCCACGTTTCATCGGCAGATCGGAGATATCAAGATGGACAGGCTTTCCTGTCAAACGGTCGGACATTTTGATCCCGAACGGAGAAGGTGAATCGCGGTAGTTGGTTTCTCCGTTAAAGAAGCATAAGGCGGGTTCTACAAAAGTGTAGAAACTTTCCTCGCTTGGAAAATCCCCCGCATTGCCTGGTATCGCGGCCCAGTAGAGCGTCGCAACATCTGCCGTATTATGTCGTGGCTTACATTCCATCAGCGCCAGGGCGCTACCCACATCATTTTTGATCTGCTTCAACGCCACTGGATCATCAGACCAAGCCATCACATTGAAGTGGGCACGGATGGAAGTGAGCGAAAAAGAATGTGCTTCATTTAGGTATCGCTCGATCCATTCCTTATTGATCTGATTGGCGCGGCTGTATCTGGATAATGAATGCATATTCTTTGCCGAGCGTTCAAACTTCCTGAGGTTCTCCTCACTATTGTCCAAAAACAAATACTGGTTATAGATATGATCGCAGCTCAATAGAAGTCCTACCGGGGATGCGAAAGATAACAGGCAGTCGCTTCGATCGGTAGAGAGCTTATCATAAGCAGATGCCGGCCCGACTTGTGAGGGCAGATCATCGGTATCGGAAAGGGTATGCAGGCATAAACGTTTATTACCGATTCGCATTTCTTCGGCGCCCAGGCACAGATCTTCCAATGTATCCGTCTTTTCCATGGATAAGGTCAGGTATTCTGATAGCAGTCCCTTGTTAGATGCTGATCCCAACACTTCCTCTTCACTCATTCTTTTGAGCGTTATAAAGCCGCTGTCATTCAGAATCCTTTCAAACTGCGCCACCGCTTCTGTAAACCGGTACACTGTTTCCTTATTCATTTTTTCTTTGGGAATGAGTGTACCTTTACAAAGGCTCGAAAAATTACTCTGCTTTCGCATCCTTTCTCTCGAGGATTGTGTCAGGAAGAGGTAACAACGATGATTCAAAAATGGGCGCTCATTAAAATGCCTCTCATAGCTTCGGCTTAAAAAGCTCTGATCTTCCTTATTAAGCTCCGCTTCATACTTTTCGCCTATAAACCAATCCTGCTTATGAATGATACAGTACTGAGGAAGCGTCATGATGGCTTTTTGCCACGCAGAATGGATGGCAGTATATTCTTCGGATGCCGCCGTGAATATCTCAGGAAGATCTACAGTAAAGCAGGCTGTGATATCCGCTTCCTTGGAAATGAGAAAATCATTTTCCATGGCCATCAGTGGAAACTTGCTTTCCAGGGTAGCTGTTCTGGCATTATTTCTCATACGCCCGGTTTTTCCTGGTGGAATGGAAATAGCGGTATACTGCCTTTCTCGAAACAATGTACTTCGGATGCCTTCTTCTTGCTGCCGCCTTCATGAGGCCATGCTGCCCGAATTTTTTGTTCAGGCGAAAGGTCTGCCATACAATGCAGGATAAACCTGTGACTCCTGTGCCAACGCACAGGTATGGGGAAACACCTGTCATATAAAGGATCATAACCAGAACAAGTGTTCCCAAAAGTCCACCCGCAAACACAAAGAGGTA
Organism: uncultured Chryseobacterium sp.; assembly: GCA_965651845.1. Lineage (GTDB taxonomy): Bacteria > Bacteroidota > Bacteroidia > Flavobacteriales > Weeksellaceae > Chryseobacterium. The sequence continues at coordinate 10,924 of CBFGVN010000007.1, forward strand.
TTGGGCTTTGAGTCCCTGGAACTCTACGCTGCGTCCAATGCCTTTATTGATGTTATAGTTGGTACTCATAACGTAAAGGCTTATAGGAAAAATGATCGTAAAATGGTGGCCGCGACAATGAGGAAGATGCAGGCTCCAAACCAGCTTCCGGCGGTTTTCCCGGTGTCGGGGTCACCACTGGAAAATTTATTATACACTTTGACCCCGCCAATGAGTCCCACAATCGCACCCACGGCGTAAATTAATTTTGTCGCAGGATCGAAGTAAGAAGTGACCATTTGGGTCGCTTCGTTAATGCCCGCAGAACCGTTTCCCTGCGCCACCAGCATCGAGGTTGATAATAATAATGCTCCCGTTAGAAGGGATTTTTTCTTTCGTTTGTCCATGATTGTAAGGTTTATTTGATGATCATGGAACAAATGTATAAGGTGGTGAAACCCGCACCGGTAAAGTGGTTTCAGGGAGTCGTATTTGGCATTGGTTGTCCAAATAGTCGGTATTCGTTGCTCTGGAATGAAGAAACAGAGGTTAACTTTCAGGGCATAAGAAAGCCCTTCTACATCGTAAAAGGGCGAGACAGTTTTGGGTCTATTTTCGAATCGTACAATCAATGATTGTTTTTACATTTATCCTATTTTATGCAAAAATTCACGTACGAGCATTTTTTTTCTGGCTGAAACAGGAATCAGTGTTCCATCATTAAGTTCTATATAACCTTCCAGGAAATACTTTCTGATACAATTAATATTGACCAGATACGACTGGTGGCACCTTAGAAACTGCGCAGCAGGCAAAAGTGACTCGTATTCCCTGATCACTTTGGAGACCATGAGGGGCTTATCACCCTTAATGTAAAAGGTCGTATATCCTTTATCACTTTGACAATAGATGATATCCTCTATGCTGACAACCTGTGTGTGGGTGGTCGTTTTGAGCGCAAGACGGAAAGGCTGGTTTCTCTCTCCAAAATATCCTGCTGAGAGTTCCAGCTGCTGGCGGGTAAAGCGGTATTCCTCCGCCTTCAAAAAACACCGGTCCAGCGTATTTTTAAATACAGCTTCATCGATGGGCTTTAACAGATAAGCAAAGGCTCCACAGTTTAGGGCGTCAACAGCATACTGCTCATAGGCCGTAATAAAGATAAGATGCGGCCTTAAATCCATATTTTTAAACACTTCAAAACTGCTGCCATCCCTGAGCTGGATATCCGCCAGGATCAGCTCAGGATTTTTCTCACGGATTTCTTTCCGAGCCTGTGTTATTGTATCGCTATAGCCAACCATCTTCAGATAAGGAATCTCCTGAATAAGACTCATCAAATGCCTGAGTATATTGTTTTCATCTTCAAGAAGGTACACCGTCATAAGAGATCATTTTATGATTGAAGCAGTGGGATATACAAATTCACCTCGTAACCCTTTCCATTTTCTGTCACCGGATGTTTCGCCTCAAAATAAGCAGAAGGTTCCTGCTGGTTGAAAAGAAGATCCAACCGCTCTCTGATAATGGACTGGGATAATGATTTTTTCAATGACTTTCCGGTCTTTATGATTCCCCGTCCGTTATCCTCGATACTTATATGTATTTGATCCTCCATCCGGGTAAAACTCAGCCGGAGCTTACCTTTATAATCAATATTTTTAAATCCATGCTCAATGGCATTCTCAACAAAAGGCTGCAGCAGCATGGGAGGAATGAGCACCGTTTCCATATCCACATTTCCGGTATCAATGCTATATTCAAAGGTTTCCTTAAACCGCATTTGCTGAAGCCGGATATAATTTTCCAAGGCTTCAATTTCTTCCCTGAGCGGAATCAGATCTTCCCGATTGAGTTCCAGGACAGAGCGCATGACATTCGAAAAAGCCCTCAGGTAAGAGGAAGCTTCCTTTTTTTCCCCACTGCTAATCAACCCCTGCAAATTGGCGATAGAATTATATATAAAATGGGGATTCAGCTGTAGCTGCAGCATTTTTTGTTCGAGCCTCAGCTTTTTGTTTTCTACCAATAATTTTTCGTTCTTTTCCATAAGCAGCTTTCGTCGGTACTGATTGTAGAAGTAGAACCCAAGCATACCCATCATAATTAAACCACTGGCAAAGAACCAGCGCTCCTGCGAAATAATCTTCCGGTTGAGCCTTTGGGTGGTTTGTAAAGAAGCAATGGCCTGATCTTTCTTTTCAGTATGGTACCGGTTTCTGAGTTCCTCTATCTTTTCAGCCTGTGCATTTTCCACATTTCGCCTGAAAATATTCATGGCTGAATCCAGGGCCTCCGCCGCATTTTTGTAATTTCCCTTTTTCCGGTATACGCTTCCAAGTCCTTCATAGACCCAGACCAAATCCGTCCCCGGCTTTTCTTTTGACCATTCTATCGATTCTTTATAATAATGAATGGCAGAATCCAGCTGCCCGTTATATTCAAAGCTGGTTGCCAGGTTATTGAAAGCGTACATCTGCAGCATATTGTGGGATTGCAGGTATCTAAAAAATATCCGGCTGCTTTCAACTGCTTTTTGAAATTGCCCTTCATACGCAAAGAACTGCGACTCATAATCGTAGGTTCGCATTAAAGCCAAACTGTCATGAGTAAGTATTGCTAATCTTCGTGCACTATCCAGATTCCGGCACATCAGTTCTTTATTTTCCATTCTGAAAGCCAGCATACAGGAGATATCATAATACCGCTGCCGGATGATAAGATTCTCTCGAAAGGGATGGTGACGGAAGTACAGATCGGTATACTCCATCGAGCGTTTTACATTTTTTTGGGTGTAATATGATTTGGCAGCCAGGTCATACAAGCGGTACAGGAACACGCTGTTTCGCTGTTCAGCAATCTTGATGACAGCCAAAAGTCCTCTCAGGGTCGCAGCACTAATAGCTTTACCATCGCCCATATCTGCATCAAACATGAGGTACTGTTTTAAAACTGATAAATCGGCGTCTGAAGTGTCACAACTGATCTTCCGGTAATGGTATGATGCGGAGTCGTTGTTTCCGGATAGTTCCAGAGCGCGGCCTTTGAAATAGTGATGATATGAATTCTCATCGGATTCTTTGTGATTTTGAAACCCTGAAAGGATCTTTTGAACCAATGCTATCCGACCGGCTTTTGTGAGTGTATCCTCAGATAGTATGAGAGAATTGTACAAGTGGGCCTGTTTTTTAATCAGAGAGCCTGAATCAGGTGGTGGTGATTTATGGCAGGAAATTCCTATCAAATAAAGAATGAATGCATAAATAACAAAGGGCTTACCATTTCCGGACATTGCATTAGGATTTTCAAACAGAAGAAATAAAATCGTTCTTTTCTTTATTGTTAATACAGGGAAGGACTGCCCCTTACATGCTCGTAAAAGCATGTCTGTAAAATCTGCAGATAAAAACTGTTCATGACGTGCATGGTTATTTGATACAAATAATATAGCTTTTTTTGGGTCGCATTGAATGGCAAAAATCGGCTATTTCATGGTGTTTTTAGCCGTACGTCTTTCCTTCTTAAAGCTCTTTGTTTACTATCTACATTTTAGGACCACTCCCTTTCCTGGGAGAGATGTGATCTTTTTTAGGTTCCGTTTTGTCACACTTTTTCTGTTCCAGTTTTTCCAAGTTATCCTTAATAATATAAGGGAGGTCTGTTTGTTCCCATGGAATAATCTTTGCATTGAAATGTGATTGGATTCCGGTTTCCTTTAATCCATACTTTGGATTATACCCATGATGCCTATTCCATCCCACCGGATCAAGCTTGGTTTCAAGTGGAAAACTAACAGCGATAAGGTCTTTAGGATACTCCGTGATCTCATCATAATCTAAATCTTGAAATTCCCTGGTTCGAGGATTATAAGGAATGACATAGGCTTTCTTTTCTTCCGAGAAATAATACTCAATATCAGGAAAGCGAATTCCCCTTGATAGAAAGTCGTCTTTGGGACGAAGCATATCCATCCTGATATCCACATAAAAGATGTGGCCGGCAATTTTAACCGTAGGCAGCTGACCTTTATTGACCCGAAGGTCATATGCCTTCTGATCTACCATCACTTCAAAATCACTTTTACCGGCAAGCTCAACGAGTGTAAAACCATATTTCTTAGCCATCCCGATAGGATCAAGCATGACCCACGCCGGCATTTTAAAATCTGAATAATCACTGCCTCCTTTCACCTTACATTCAAAATAATATCCATTTCCGGCCTCACTCATCTCCTCAAATGAAACAACATTCTTTGGATCCGCCTTTTCCCTTAGCTCCAGCTTTTTTACATCGACAATGAATTCTACACCGTCAAGAATAACGGTGGGTAGTTCCTTTCTCATAATTCTTCTGTCTTAAAAAAGGAGTTTATATGAGAAGAAGCTCTTCTCATATAAACTCACTAATATCAAAATTCTCCATTTCACTTTTCCGCATAATGGAAGAACCGGAATCAGCTGCACCGGAAAGGCTCCTGTCCAACAGCTCGGCCATTCTTTTTGAAGCGCCTTCCATAGAACTTTCCAACAAACTGAATAATTCGGTTCCCTGAATCTTTTGAACTATCCTGACCGCTGTTTCTGTTTGAGATTCTTCCAGCACTTTTTGCTGGAGCAGCATCCCCACGGTACTGAGTTCTTCAAAGGTCACGCCTGTCGCAAAACCGTTATCATCTTCGGAAATTCCATTTCCATATCCACTCCATTCGTCTTCCTCTTCTTTTAAGTTGACGCCTTCACTGTAAGCTTCATCCAATTCTTCCTGCGGAATTTGAATATCAACTTCCCTCTCGTCGATTTCTTTTTCAAAACTAGCAGCTTCTGTTTCAGAATCTTTATAATGGCTTTCCTCAGCAGCCTTTGGCACAACTTGGCGTGATACGGTTGCTGGTTTACCCATAATATCCAATTCTACGACTGGCATCCGCTCCGGATCTTTCTTTTTCCCGGAGCGTTTCCTGATCGTGACATTGTTTTCCAGAAGCAGGATAATAACGATGACAAGGCATATCAGAATCAGCGTTTCCATGATTAAAAGATCATCTTTGTACTTTCCTGATATACGATCTGTATCTCTTCCCTGAAATCCTGAAAATGCTGCGTGAGTACATTATACAGGTAATCGGAAATCGTCATCTTTCCATTTCCCATCAAAAAGACAATTTTGGATATGTTCTCATGGAATTCAGGACTGATATAGACAGACTTTCCTTCTCTTGCAACAAAATCGGTGGATTGTAAAAATGTTTTCTTGTACTCCTCCGTATGAAGGGTTTTTACCGCTCCCTGAGGTGCTTTTTGATTGATTTCTTGTTTCTTCTGGTTGTTTTCTCTAGCGTTCATTGACGCTGTTTTACTGTTTGTTTTCATAATGTAAGTATTAAAAAATAGGTTTATAATTGTTATTAAAATCTTCTGTAATGGCTTTTTCGAACATTTCAAAATGATGTTCGAGAATGTTATCCAAATAGGCGTAGAGCGGGATTTGGTCACCCCCGATGGTCTGTACAATACGCGACATTCTTTCATGATATTCTGCCCGGATATAAATGCTTTTATCTCCTCTTCGTATCATGGTGTGGCTCCGGAGAAAACGTTCTCTGTAGTTTCCCTCAGTTCCCTTGCGCCTGCTTTTTTCCTTTGGTGCCTGCTTCTCTTCCACGGGTTCTTTTGTTGATTGAGACTCAACCTGCAGTCCTCCGATCTGCACCCCGCCGGCCATCAGTGACATAATATGCTCTTCATCAATTTCAGGAATCACTTTCTTCTTATCTTTATTTTCCATCATCCTATAATTGAACGGTTCTTAAAAATTCTTCCATAAACATATCCAATCTGCAAACCTTCATCAGCTTCTCATCAGGAGGGAGAAGCGTGGAACGAAAGACCGTTTTCAACGTAGTTTCTCCTTCTTTACGGAAACGCTTACTATCTGTGACATATGATTTCATCAGGGTAAGTCCAAGCTCTGCAATGACCTTTTCATAAACCTCATACAAAGAAGACTTCTCCCTTCCGTCAACCTGATTCCAGAATAAACTGATATTCTTGATAGAGGTCTGCCCTTGTTTCATCACTACGTCGGTGAGCACCTGGGTGAAGCTCAATGTGCTTTCAACGACTATACGATCAGCCGTTATAGGTGAAAAGATATAATGCATTCCTGCCAGGGTCTGCAGGATCCCGGAGGTGTTTACCGTTCCCGGAAGATCAAATAAGATCACATCGATCGGAATAGGAGAAGAGTCTATGAGCTGATGGACCGCTTCCAGCACCCCGTCTGCCTTTTGCTGGATAACCGGATACGCTTTTTTGTTAATCATACTGAACTGACGGTGTGCCAGTTTCTTGTATGCCTCATTCTCCATAACGGATTTCAGGTCTCTTGCCCGCATTTTTACCATGCTGTGCTGGGGATAGTCACAGTCAAATACTGCAACATTATATCCCAACCGGTAATGCAGAATACTGGCAGCCAGCGCCGTGAATGTGCTTTTTCCTACACCTCCTTTCTGAGTTGAGAAGGCAATAAATAATGGTTTGTGTTGTGTATCCATTTGCTTTATATTTTTATTGGTTACTAAACTTGCTTTCTTGAAGGAATGCCTGTTGTCCTGCAGCTCTTCCCGAAATCATGATATTTTGTAGGCCCGCTTTCATTTCCTCTCTTCGGCAGGCTGTCCATCAATCCGTCAACCTGATTCTCATGACGGAAAACTAACCGGTTCTCCTACGTGCTAAGCTGATGACAAACGATCTATCCTGAATTCATTCCGGCTTTCCTGAGAGAAAGCCTCTCTTCCGCTGCTCATGAAACTTTTCTTAACAGCAGGAACGAAGTCTTTCTATCGCTCCTGCATTCACCCTCTTTAGTTTCTTCTCCATCCTGCTTGCAGGTTTTCAAGCGTGCAGATATTCCCTTCATCTGATGCTCATGATAGAAGCTCATCATGCCTCCCGTCCGGCTTTCTGATACAAAGGAGCAAATTATTTCAGCAGGTTGTTGCAGGGTGGTAGCGTTTGGCACTCGTCTGTAGCACTTGGAATTCTGATGCACTATGATCCGCTCAATATTTCGTTTTTACTTTGTGATATCATAACACGAAAGCTTATATGAATAAGAAGGTTATTATGCAGCAAAACAGAATAAGCGGCCAGAGGCCGTTCCTCTTGCTTACTATAATCCGTCCCGAAGGGCGGATTCTAATGGACACCCGTCCATAGCAAGTTGTGTTCAGAGCTGCTTGAAATGCTTTCCGCAGCTCTGAACCACTTGCCCTGCCGGGGGCTGAAAATCCCTCCGAAGTCGGGATTTATAAAAGATTAAAATGGATAAAAGATGAAACAAAACAACAAGAATAAGACACCAAAAGGAGGACGTAAGCCAAAGACTGATCCGGCGAAGTTCAGATATTCCATATCGTTCAATGCAGAAGATCATGCCCGGTTTCTGTCCTTTTTTGAAAAATCGGGAATGAATGTAAAGGCACATTTTATCACCGCCTGTATTTTCCAGAAGACCATTAAAACCATCAAGATTGATAAAGGGACAACGGATTATTACATGAGACTCACCAATTTCTATGGTCAATTCAGAGCAGTCGGGGTCAATTATAACCAGATTGTAAAGCTATTATACCGTCATTTTTCAGAGAAAAAAGCCGCTGCATTTCTCTTTAAGCTGGAAAAACAGACCGCTGAACTGGCGGCATTATGCGGGAAAATTATCCAGCTGACGAAGGAATTTGAAAATAAACATCTGAAAAAAGAGGAGCAAAATGATCGCTAAAATCGGCAGAGGGGAAAGTTTATACGGTGTACTTTCATACAATCAATTAAAGGTAAAGCAGGAAAACGGCCAGGTTCTCTTTACCCACAACATGATGGAAACCCCTGATGGAAACTATTCCATCGGCATATTATCCCGTTCATTTGAGCCTTATCTTATTGCCAATCGCAACACGGAAAAACCGGTACTCCATATATCGCTTAATCCTGATCCTAAAGATGAGGTTTCTGATGAAAAATATAAAATGATGGCACTGCAGTACATGCGTGAAATGGGCTACGGTAACCAGCCTTTTGTGGTATTTAAACATACGGATATCGAGCGAACCCATATTCATATTGTCTCGGTCTGTGTGGATGAGGAGGGGAGAAAAATCTCAGATAAGTTTGAGAAAAGGCGATCCATGAAGATCTGTCGTGACCTGGAGCAAAAATACGGGTTGATTCCTGCAGCAGAAAAAGAGAGGGCAGAAAGCCGTCTGATATTCAGACCTGTTGATTATAAGAAAGGAAATCTCAAAAGCCAGATGGCTTCCGTATTGAGGCACTTACCCAAATACTATCGTTTTCAAACATTAGGGGAATACAATGCCCTGCTTTCTTTATTCAATATTACTTCAGAAAAGGTAGAGGGTGAACTACACGGAAAACCCAAACAAGGACTTGTGTATTCTGCCCTGGATGAAAACGGGAAAAAAGCTGGACTTCCGATCAAATCCTCATTATTTGGTAAAATGGCCGGATGGGAAGCACTGGAAAAACATTTCCTAAATTCTAAGGAATCTCTTAAAGACAGCGAAGCTAAATCCCTAATCACGGCAAGCATCAGTTCAGCAATGGAATCTGCAGGAAATGAAAAGGAGTTTAAGGACTTCTTAGCAAACCAGGGTATTAATGTGGTGGTTCGACGAAACGATGCCAGAAGGATTTATGGAATGACCTTCATCGATCACGAATCCAAGACCGTTTGGAATGGCTCGCGATTAGGAAAAGAGTTTTCTGCCAATATATTTAATTATCTGTGGCAGAAAAATACAGAACAAGAATCAGCCAATTTACTAAAGGAAAATCCAACTTTGCTCCAATCTGTATCGGAAGATCATCTTCCTTTTGAAAAACCTCATGAGCTGTTTAATTTCCCTGAAATAGCCGGAACAGGATCTGAATACGAAATAGATCTTATAGAAATTACAGGTTCCCTTATTCCTGAATCACAGGGCGAGGATTATCAGGAGCTGGCTTTTGAAAAACAAATGAAGAAGAGAAAACGAAAAAAAGGCATATAAATCTCTTTCTTCATTTCATGAATTTATCAATCCTTTATATCTCCCCAAAAGTATTTCTCCCATCGTTCTGATGATTGAATGACCTTAGCAAAAAGTTCAAAATCGAGAGGCAACTTATGTAAGTTTTCGTCAATAATAACCAGATCCTTTGAAATGCAAAAAGTAATAAAGCCTTTTAGAATAAACTCAAATGGCTGGCTAAAATCAATTCTTAATACGACTGATTCTATATAATCATTCTCATCAAAATAAACTTCCAGGCAGCTGGATTCCTGTATACCATATAAATCAATCTCATCACTCCAGGATTTATTTTTCTTTAAAATCCAGTGCATCTCTGAGAATAAACCTTTTCCTTGACGACTATAAACCCAAAATGGTTTTATATTAAAATATTCTCCTTCTACAAATTGTTGTGCCATTGATAAATCTTTTAAGCTTTGTCTCTCAATAACGTAAAATTCATATTGCTGTTCTGCCGGCATAAGTATTTGTTTAAAAATTATCAGTTAAAATTACAAAAAGTCATGCGATATAATATGAACGCAATATGAACTTATAAGACTCAACAATATTCTGTTAGCCATATTTCCACTTGATGTTCTATTTCAGCTTCAAAAAATTTCCACATTGCACCAACGGCAGCCAATCCAATGCCAAAGAGTGCCGCCACACAAAAGCCGCATCATGATCTCAATATCTTTTCCAAAAAATATAGATTATGTTGTTTAAGGAAACGGTGAGTAAGGAAATGTGGGAACTTATTCAAAAATTAATGAAAGATGAAATGTTAAAGAATTTCCTATTAGTAGGTGGAACTGCACTTAGTTTAAAAATCGGCCATCGGATATCCGTCGATGTCGATTTGTTTACAACTAAGAGTTTTGATGCAGGAAGTATGGTTGAGTATTTAAAAAAGAATTACAATGCAGAGCACAGCAGACACAATAAAAACTCGATATTTACATTTATTGATAACATCAAAGTAGATCTAGTCACTCATGATTACCCGATCATAAAACCGGTTGAAGATATAGATAATATCCGCATGATCTCCAATATAGACATAGGCGCTATGAAACTTCATGCGATGATCCAAAGTGGAAAGAGAATAAAGGATTTTATAGACATGTACTTTCTTCTGGAACAGAATCCCTTAAAGGATTACCTGAACGCTTATGAACAAAAGTATGCCGGAAATTCCAAATTGGCAGGGTATGCACTGTTGCACCATGAAGATATTGATATGGCAGCCCCTATTCAACTAATAAAAGGAAAAGAAAACAGCTGGAAACTCATCAAGGATCGGCTACAAAAAGCAGTAGTTAGTCCTGATCTAAAATTCGGTGAAATAAAGAGTAACAGTATACACCAATCTATTAAGAAAGGAAAAGGATTCCGAAGATAATACTTCCTATACTTGCTTGATTTTCAAAAAAGTGGTAAATTTATAAGTATGAAAAAAATCAATAAAAACAAGCGGGTTCCTAATATTCATAAAAGATATTTTTGGGAATTTAACCTTGATGCAATGGATTGGGATAAAGCCTACCAAACAGTCATTGGCAGGATTATTGAAAGGGGTCGGCAACAGGAAGTAGATGAGCTTATCCGGTTTTATGGACGGGATAAGGTGATTAAAGCACTGCGCGATGAAATTACCTTCCTTCCCGACTACGGAATCGACAATGCCATTGGCTTTTTTCCTGAACTAAAAAAGGACGAAATGCTCTGCTATCTCAACAGAAAGGATAAACCGTATCATTGGATATAAAGTTCTGATAAAATCTTACCAGCCGGCTTTACCTGCAATCCAAAGATTGGTAGTGAATCCTATCTACAAAAGCTAATTCCTTGCTTTTTTTACAATATAGTGAATTGCAAAAGCAACCGCTGCCAGGATAAAAATACCACGAATAACGCCTCCCGGATCATTATGGTATTCATGCTTAAATTCTCTGCACCCTTCTCCCAACAGTAGGATTATGCCAAATATAGCAAGGATAACTGCGATGACTATAAAACAGCCACCACCTGAATCATTTGAACTTATGGTAAATAATATATCGATTTGCCAAAACTTCGTTAATTATTGCTACAAGTAAAACTTAAATAACCAACGCCAAATACTCCCCTGTAATTCCAAAGGCTTCCCTTTTCTAAGACCCTGTCTTATTGACTTCTACATTGTCTTCTCACTTTCAAACTTAAATTATGCAAGGAGAAGACGATCTAAGAGGACTGGCCAAGATATTGGCATTTATGCGTGCTGTAAGCATCCTGTTGTTACTGATGCACCTTTATTGGTATTGCTACAGCTTCTTTCTGGAAAAGAAATGGACACTGGAGATTATCGGGAAAATACTCACGGGATTTGACCGGACGGCAGGACTTTTTTCTCATCCACTGTATTCCAAAACATTTGCTTTCATCCTGCTGGCTCTAAGCTGCCTTGGAGCAAAGGGAGTAAAAAATGAAAAAATAACCTGGACGAAAATTAATACGGTTCTTGTTACTGGTTTTGTTTTGTTTTTCCTTAACACTCCTCTATTAAAACTTCACTCTGAAACAGCAGCTTTTTTCTACATCCTAACTTTAGGGATAGGATATATTGCGCTCATGGTAGCAGGAACCTGGATGAGCAGGCTGTTGAAAAATAACCTGATGGATGATGTTTTCAACAACGAAAACGAAAGCTTTCAGCAGGAAACCAAATGTATCAACAATGAGTATTCCGTTAACCTGCCCACAAAATTCTATTACAAAGGAAAATGGAACAAAGGCTGGATCTCGGTCGTCAATGTTTTTAGAGCGACGATCGTTCTGGGTACCCCCGGATCAGGAAAATCCTATGCTATTGTCAATAACTATATCAAGCAGCACATTGAAAAAGGGTTCTCAATGTATATCTACGATTTCAAGTTTGACGACCTTTCTACAATAGCTTATAACCATCTATTGAAGCATACCGAAAAGTATAAGGTAAAACCAAAATTCTACGTTATTAATTTTGATAATCCCCGCTTCAGTCACCGTTGTAATCCCATTAATCCCGAATTCATGACGGATATCTCTGATGCCTACGAATCAGCCTATACGATAATGTTGAATCTCAACAAGTCGTGGATTCAGCGTCAAGGGGATTTCTTTGTGGAATCGCCAATTATCTTATTGGCGGCCATTATCTGGTATCTTAAAATATATGAGAATGGTAAGTACTGCACCTTCCCTCATGCTATAGAACTCCTGAATAAAAAATATGCAGATGTATTTACCATTTTGACTTCCTATCCTGAATTGGAAAATTATCTCTCACCATTTTTGGATGCATGGGAGGGTGGAGCCCAGGATCAGCTGCAGGGACAGATTGCATCAGCGAAGATTCCATTATCCCGGATGATCTCCCCTCAGTTGTACTATATCATGTCGGGTGATGACTTTTCGTTAGACATTAATAACCCCGACGAACCTAAAGTGCTGTGTGTAGGTAATAATCCTGATCGCCAGAACATCTACAGTGCTGCACTGGGATTATACAATTCGCGCATTGTAAAACTTATCAATAAAAAAGGAAGATTAAAAAGTTCTGTCATCATCGATGAATTGCCCACTATCTATTTCCGGGGACTGGATAATTTGATTGCTACGGCACGAAGCAATAAAGTGGCTGTGTGTCTGGGTTTCCAGGATCTTTCGCAATTAACACGTGATTACGGAGATAAGGAAAGTAAGGTTATCCAAAATACGGTGGGAAATATTTTTAGTGGACAGGTGGTTGGAGACACGGCCAAAAGTCTATCAGAGCGTTTTGGCAAAGTGTTACAGAAACGACAAAGCATGACCATTAACCGAAATGATAAATCGACCTCTATATCCACTCAGCTTGACAGCTTGATCCCAGCTTCAAAAATATCAACCCTGGCACAGGGTATGTTTGTGGGCGCCGTGGCAGATAACTTCGATGAGCGTATTGAACAAAAAATCTTCCACGCCGAAATTGTGGTAGACAATGAAAAAGTCGCTGCTGAAGCTAAAGCCTACCAAAAGATCCCGCAAATACGCTCTTTCATGAATGAAAACGGAGAAGACACCATGAAACAAGAGATTGAAGCCAATTACCGTCAGATCAAAATGGATATTACCCAGGTTATTGAAAAGGAAAAGGAGCGGATAAAAAATGATCCTAATCTGCGCCATTTAGTACAACAGAAATAAGTAATTCAGCTTCTTTTTCATCAGCATTGGAATTGTAAACATTTTATACTTATGAGAGCTTTTACTGAAGCAGCAAGGTCAGTAGCATAATAAATAACTTTACCACAGCTCAAACAAAATAAATCATTCTTACCGATTCTCAAGTCTGCTTATACTTACATTCTTTCCTCAAACATTGTGACTTATATATACATTTATATTATCAATATTTAAGCCCTTTAATAGCGTATTTTTACTATATTTGACGGTACAAATGTAGCTAAGCTTTGGTTGTATTCGAACAAATAACATTCCAAAAGAGAATGCTATCTCACAAGCTTACCTAAATAATAGGACAAAAGCTATAAAACAATTAATTAATATGTCCGGATTATGAATAACCTAATATTGAAGATGTGTCTGAACTATAAAATTCTGGAAATTAATGTATAAGATTTATTGAAAGAAGAATGAGTAAAGAATACCAAATAGAAGATAATTTAATTGAACTGCTAAAAGGGCTTAAATATGTTTATCGACCTGATATTGTCGATAGGAAAACACTCGAACAAAACTTCAAAATTAAATTTGAAGCTCTTAATCGTGTTCGATTGACGGACAATGAATTTTTGAGGTTGCGTGAAGAGATAATGAATCCTGACGTTTTTGCTGCTTCTAAATTGTTGCGCGAAAGACAATACTTTCAGCGTGACGATGGGACGCCTTTGCATTATACTTTAGTTAACAACAGAGAATGGTGCAAGAATGACTTTGAAATCATCAATCAATTGCGAATCAATACTGAAAACAGCTATCAACGGTATGACGTTCTTTTGTTAATTAACGGAATACCTGTCGTGCAAATTGAATTAAAAAAAGGTGATATTTCACATCGGAAAGCGATGCAGCAAATTGTGGATTACAAAAATGAACCTGGCAATGGTTATGGCAATTCCTTACTTTGCTTTATGCAATTATTTATAGTGAGCAACGGAGGAAGAACTCTTTATTTTGCTAATAATAAAAATCAGCACTTTGCTTTTAACGCAGATGAACAATTCCTACCGGTTTATGAATTAGCAGACATAGACAATAAAAAAATTAACCATTTACATGATTTTACCGAAAAGTTTTTGACCAAATGTACCTTGGCTGAAATGATTAGCAAGTACATGGTGCTTGTTGAGAGTGAACAGAAATTGCTTGTTATGAGACCATATCAAATTTATGCCGTAAAAGCAATTGTTAGCTGCATAAATGACAACAGGGGCAATGGCTATATATGGCATACTACAGGTAGTGGAAAAACATTGACTTCGTTTAAGGCATCAACATTGTTAAAAAACAATCCAGATATAGAAAAATGTCTATTTGTTGTGGATAGAAAAGATCTTGACAGACAAACCAGAGAAGAATTTAACAAATTTCAGGAAGGAAGTGTAGAAGAAAATACTAATACCGAAACATTGGTAAAACGTTTGCTATCCAGCGATTATGCCGATAAAGTAATTGTTACCACTATTCAAAAATTAGGACTGGCATTGGATGGTACTCAAAAGAAAAACTATAAAGAACGTTTAGAGCCCTTACGAAATAAACGTATAATTTTCATATTTGACGAATGTCACCGTTCGCAGTTTGGTGATAATCACAAAGCAATTAAGGAGTTTTTTCCTAATGCTCAATTATTTGGTTTTACAGGCACACCTATTTTTGATGAAAACGCTACTTATAATATCAGGGAAGGAGAATATGCTTCTTACAAAACCACTGAAAGTATTTTCGAAAAGCAACTACACGCTTATACTATTACCCATGCTATCGACGATAAAAATGTGTTGCGTTTTCACATTGATTATTTCAAAGGTAACCATGATGCCAAGCCTGGGGAGGCAATTGCTCGGCAAGCCGTGGTGGAAGCTATTTTAGAAAAGCATGACGCAGCTACCAATCAACGAAAGTTTAATGCAGTATTGGCGACGGCTTCTATCAACAATGCTATCGAATATTACCAACTTTTTAAAGAGATTCAGAAGAAAAAACAAACCGAAAACCCAACCTATATTCCTTTTAATATTGCTTGCGTATTCTCACCTCCCGCACAATTAATTGCCAAAGATGGTGATCAGCAAAGTCAGAAAAATGCGGCAGATATTAAACAACTTCAGGAAGATCTGAGTCAGGAAAAGGAAGATAACAAGCAAAATCCAGAAGAAAAGAAAAAAGCATTAACAGAAATTATTGCTGACTACAATAATCAATTTAACACCAATCATAGTATCAATGAATTTGACTTATACTATCAGGATGTACAAACACGAATTAAAAACCAGAAATATAGTAATAAAGACTATCCACATAAAAATAAAATCGACATTACTATAGTGGTGGATATGTTGCTCACAGGTTTCGACAGCAAATACCTCAATACCTTGTACGTAGACAAAAATCTGAAATATCATGGACTAATACAAGCTTTTTCACGCACCAACCGTGTGTTGAACGATACCAAACCTTATGGCAATATTTTAGATTTTCGTTCACAACAGGAAGCTGTTAACCAAGCAATTGGTCTTTTCTCAGGAGTAGACAAAGGGCGCGCTAGAGAAATTTGGCTGGTAGATCCGGCTCCTGTTGTGATGGATAAATTTAAAGAAGCCGTAGAAAAATTGTCCATTTTTATGCAGGAGCATAATTTGCTGAATAAGCCGCAGGAGGTGTATAATCTTAAAGGCGATGCAGCTCGAATTGCTTTTTTAAAAAATTTTAAAGAAGTACAAAGGCTCAAGACTCAACTAGATCAATACACAGATCTGGAGGAAGAACAGAAAGAAAAAATTGAGGTCATTCTGCCCAGCCAAACATTGCAAGCTTTCAGAAGCTCCTATATAGAAACAGCAAAGCAATTACGTGAAATACAGCAGAAAGAGGGTGATCAGACAGCACTCGAAATCCAACAATTAGATTTTGAATTTGTCTTGTTTGCTTCTGCATTAATTGATTATGACTACATTATGAACCTCATTGCGGAGAGTACGCAAAAAAAACCTGCTAGACAAAAAATGACCAAAACACAAGTAATCAGTTTATTGAGTGCAAATTCCAATCTAATGGATGAGCAGGAAAATTTAACTGAGTACATCAATAGTTTGGATTGGAACAGCGGTCAAGATGTTGACACTTTACGCAAAGGTTATGAAACATTCAAAGACGATAAATACAACCAGGAATTGGCTGATATTGCTCACAAATATGGTTTACCAACGACCGACCTAAAAACCTTTGTAGAAAAGATAATGAACCGGATGATTTTTGACGGTGAAAGACTAACAGACTTATTAGAACCGTTAGAGTTAAGCTGGAAAGAACGCAGGGTAAAAGAATTGGCGTTGATGGAAGATTTAATACCGCAATTAAAAAAATTGGCCCAAGGCCGTGAAATTTCAGGATTAGCAGCTTATGAGTGAGAAGATAAAACGTATACCAGACTTGCGTTTTCCCGAGTTTAAAAATGAAGGCGAATGGAGCATTGAACAACTCGGAAATTTGAGTGATGAAATTGTAGAAAAAACCAAAGGTCGTAAGTATAAATTAATGAGCATTACTTCCGGAGTTGGACTTGTTTCACAAATCGAAAAGTTCGGAAGAGAAATAGCCGGAGATTCCTATAAAAATTACTATGTAATTCGCAAGGGCGATTTTGCATACAATAAGAGCTCTACAAAGCTTTATGGAGAAGGAGAAATTGCAATTTATGAAGATAATGAAATAGGTGCTGTCCCTAATAGTATTTTTACTTGCTTTCGATTTCATCACGATAAGATCTATCCTCTATTTGCAAAATATCCATTTGTAAATAATTTACACGGTAACTGGCTTAAGAAATTCATTGCAGTTGGTGCCAGGGCAAATGGGGCTCTACAAGTAAATATTAAAGATCTATTTTCGTTACCATTCCCTTACCCAAGCTTCCCGGAACAAAAAAAAATTGCTAACTGCCTTTCATCTTTAGATGAGGTAATTGCAGTCCACAGCCGAAAGTTAGAATTACTCAAAGATCACAAAAAAGGCTTGATGCAAAGCCTTTTTCCGCAAGGGGGTGAGAAAGTGCCTAAGTTTAGGTTTAAGGAGTTTGAGAAAGATGGGGAATGGATTGAGAGAAAATTGGAAGAATTAGCAAAAAGAGGATCTGGGCATACACCAAATAAACAAGT
>CBFGVN010000008.1:0-24455 GCA_965651845.1 uncultured Chryseobacterium sp.
GTTTTATCTACGTAATTTTTGCAATTGAATTAATCAAAGGAAAAGATAAAAAAGAAGCCTATGATCACACTCAAAAAACAGCTTTGGAATTTTCAGAAATTCAAGGTTTTAACCCAAAAGAGATTCAACTTTTTGAAAGAGTTTTAAAGAATGATATTTCAAAGTATAACGAAGAAGCAATTAGCTCATCAGGCTACGTCCTCTCAAGTTTAGAAGCATCATTATGGTGTTTTCTAAATTCTGAAAGTTATTCGGAAGCTGTTTTAAAAGCAGTCAATTTAGGTGAAGATACCGATACAACCGGAGCCATCACAGGCGGAATTGCAGGAGTTTATTATGGTTTTGAAAATATTCCTGAAGAATGGATTGATGTGTTGGCGAGGAAAAATGATATTGAAAACTTGTGTACTAAATTAGAAACTCAATTGATGAAATAAATTAAATTTAACCATGAACGAACAACAAAAGAAAAAAATCAGCAAATTTCTAAGCTTGATTCTCCGGCATCAACCTGAAATCATTAATTTAACTTTAGATGAAAACGGTTGGGCAAATGTCGATGAATTAAGAGAAAAATGCTCAAAACATAAAATAGATTTCACCTTAGAAGAACTGGATGAGGTCGTGGAAACCAATGATAAAAAAAGGTTTATTTTTAATGAAAATAAAACCAAAATCAGAGCAAATCAAGGGCATTCGATTGATATTGACCTGGCCTTAAAACCACAACAACCACCAGAATTTCTCTATCATGGAACGGCTCAGAATAATGTCGATTCCATTTTAAAAAAGGGAATTGAGAAAAGAAACAGACAGCATGTTCATTTAAGTTTGGATAAAGAAACAGCTACCAAAGTCGGAATGCGTCACGGAAAACCGGTGATTCTTACCATCAGAACAGGAAAAATGTATGAAGATGGAATTCTTTTTTATCTTTCCGAAAATAAAGTTTGGTTGACGGATTTTGTGGATGCAAAATATATTTCAAGATGATAACTAAAAAATTTGAATTATATAGTTTAAAAAAAGAAAATCTTACTATTTCAATTACTGTTTCAATATCCAATCAAATTATAATTTATGGTTGCGAAAACGGAAGAACAGTTAAAAATATTACGGGTGATTTTAATTATGAATATTATTTGACAATCAATAAAAGGAATACTCGCTGGCTAAGAATAATAAAAAGATTAAAATCCGATGATGAGGTGAAAGATTTTTTTAATAAACATTTTTCCCATGAAGATTGTATTAATAAAATCAAAGAATTTTGTTCTCGAAACTTTATCAAATATGAATTTAATGTTTGGAGATGAAAATATGAAAAGAACTTTAGCAATAGGAGACATTCACGGAGGATTTAAGGCATTGAAACAGGTTATGGAAAGAGCGAATGTCAATGAAAAAGATCAATTGATCTTCCTTGGAGATTATGTTGATGGTTGGAGCGAATCAGCTTCTATCATTCAGTTTTTAATTAATCTTTCTGAAAAACAGGAATGTATTTTCATCAAAGGAAATCATGATGCATGGACGGAAGATTGGCTTTCTTTCGGAAATGCTCCTGATGTGTGGCTTTTCAATGGCGGACAAAGTACGGTTGATAGTTATTCCGATTATTCTTTAGAAGAGTTGGAGGCTCATCTGGAATTTTTTCAACGAATGAAAAATTATTATGTAGACGAACAAAACCGTTTGTTTATTCATGCAGGTTATTCGTCTATGCATGGTCCTGAAAATGAGATGTATTCCAGCAATTACCGTTGGGACAGAACGCTTTGGGAAACGGCAGTTGCTATGGATAGAAAACTTTCAAAAAATTCAGAATTGTATCCTAAAAGATTGCTTTTATATAATGAGATTTTTATCGGCCACACACCGACGTTACATTTGGGAATCAAAGAACCAATCAATAAAGCTAATGTCTGGAATTTGGACACTGGAGCAGCTTTCTCCGGATCACTCACGATAATGGATGTTGATACAAAAGAATTCTGGCAAAGCGATCCGCTTCCGAGCCTATACCCTAATGAAAAAGGAAGAAATAGTGATAATGTAAGGTCTAAAAACTACTGAACTTTTTTAAAATCTCTGAGAGAAAAATTAAATATTTTTTGTCATTCTGACGGAAGGAAGAATCTCAAATAAGCATTATAGAGATTTTTTATTACACTTCGTTCCATTCAGAATGACAATCTTGTGTATGGATTGTTGCTGAGTGAAACACCTTTGCGAACGGAAAATAAGCAGGACATTTTTAAATAAATCTTTGTGAGCTTTGCGTTAAAAAACAATCAGTTTCGTAATTTTAAACCTTGAAATATCACTTCAATGAAACTGAAATATCTCTTATTTTCTCTTACTTCATCTTTACTGTTTGCTCAACATAATTTCCAGACACCTTTTGAAAAAGGAAATGGAAACCAGACGGTTACTTATGACGAGATGAATGCTTATTATCAGAATTTAGCTAAAAACTTTAATACGATTCAATACATAAAGAAAGGGGAAGACGACAACGGAAAGCCAATCTATGTGGTTGTTTTCAATCCATTTCCGGAAAAAGATTTAAATCAGTTAAGAAAAGATAAAGCAATTCTATTTGTCAATAATGGGATTCATCCCGGCGAGCCAGACGGAATTGATGCTACCATGATGCTGATGCGAGATTTGGCAACAAATAAAATCAAAACACCACAGAATTTCATTGTGGCAGCCATTTCAGCTTATAATGTGAGCGGAATGTTGAACCGTGGTTCATTTTCCAGAGCCAATCAGAATGGGCCGGAACAATATGGTTTCAGGGGAAATGCCAGAAATTATGATTTAAATAGGGATTTCATCAAAACAGATTCCAAAAACGCCAAAAGTTTTCAGGAGATTTATCAATGGCTTAAACCGGATGTTTTTATTGATAATCATGTGAGTAACGGGGCAGATTATCAATATACTTTCACATATATTTCAACTTTCAAAGAACGTTTGGGAAATGTTTTGGGAGAATATTTTTACAATAATTTCCAGGCTAAAAATCTTAAAGATTTACAGAAAAGGGGCTACGAAAGTACTCCGTATGTCAATATTCATGGGGATGTTCCTGAGGTTGGCTTTGCCGCTTTTGAAGACTCTCCGAGATATTCTACGGGATATACGTCTTTGTTTAATTCTTTGGGAACCGTTCCTGAAACGCATATGCTGAAACCCTACGACAAAAGAGTGGATGCAACGTACAAATACATGCTCGTAAACCTTGAAAATTTAGATAAAGAATATAAAAAAATAAAACAGCTTAGAATTGAAAATTTAAAACAATATCAAGCCGGAAAACGATATGGAATTCGCTGGAAAATTGATTCTACAAAATATTCTACGATGGATTTTAAAGGTTTTGAAGGAAAATATAAACCGAGCGAAATTTCCGGAAAGCCAAGATTATATTATGACAGAAGTAAACCTTTCACGAAAAACATAAAACTCTTTACAACGGCTGTTCCGACCGGATATATAACGATTCCTAAATATTATGTGATTCCGCAGTCGCAATATCGAGTAATTGAAGAGTTTAAGCGAAACCAGATTCAGATGAAGCCGATTCAGAAAGACAGTACAATTGCGGTGGAATCTTACAAAATTAATGATTTTAAAACGGTTAAAAACCCTTATGAAGGTCATTATCTGCATTTTGAAACAACAGTTGATAAATCCAATAAAAATGTTACGTTTTTTGCCGGAGATTATATCGTTTCAACCAATCAGGAAGGGGTAAAATATATCATTGAAACGCTTGAACCAGAGGCTTTGGATTCATTCTTCAACTGGAATTTTTTTGATGGAATTTTAGCACAGAAAGAATATTATTCAGCCTATATTTTTGAAGATACAGCAGCAGAACTGCTAAAAAAAGATAAAGAATTAAAACAAAAATTCGAAGCCAAAAAAGCATCCGACAAAAAGTTTGAAGACGACGGAACAGCTCAGTTGGATTGGATCTACAGAAATTCTCCTTACTTCGAAGAAAGAACTTTTAAACAGTATCCGATTTACAGAATCTTGTAAGTTTATTTATTTGTTGGAAAACGCAAAGGCGCAAAGATTTAATATTTATTATTGTTTTAAGACGCAAGAAAATCAAAGATTTTCAGCAAGATTAAATCGAGATCAATTTTATCAAAGATAAAATCCTTGCGTCTTAAAAGAAGGGCAGAAAATATTCACTTTGCGCCTTTTCGTTTTACCAATAGATCATTTAAATTTCTGATAATCAATATGTAATTTCAGTGTTTTTCACATGCAGAATTGTTGTTTTCCCTGATCATTTTTAATTTTTATCAGACGAAATTTGTCTTAATAAAACCAATAAAAACTAACATTTATGGCAACTAAAAAGCAATTTTTCGTTTCATTGGAAGGTGTAGACCTTACAGACGAGCAGCTGAAAAACATCGACAGGGGAATTCAAAGTGTTGTTCTTGCCGAGCTTTCAAAATTGGATAATACCCAGGCTTTTGGAGCGCACAGAGATTTCAGAGGATTGTTGAAACCTCTCAGAGTGAAAGATTGGTTTCCTTGGGGAATCATTATTTTCAAACCCGGAATTGATATTCAGAGCCAGATTAAAGACATTCAGTCTCAAATAAAAAGTTATGGAGGCTAGTTTTAATTCTTCAAAGAAGATGTGTCCCAGCTATCTTGGGAAAGTCGGGGCACAGCTTTTTGGAGTGGTGAACAAAGACGGGAAGGTACAGTTTATAACACCTCTTGCCGTTACAGAAGAGTTTGTACAACAGAATGACCATCTCGAACAACGATTCCGCTTTGCCGGAAAATGTGTTGAAAAAGGCTGTGCACAATGGAATAATGAAGAATCGAAATGTTCTTTATCCCAAAAAGTTCAGGAGTTAGATTTAAATCAAAATAAGGAACTATCTTTTTGCCCAATCCGCTCGCAATGCCGCTGGTTTTCTCAGGATGGAAATGAAGCGTGTTTCTCTTGCAACGAGGTGACAAGAAACATGGAAGAATTGCTTCTTACCATGTAATTATCAAAAAAAATAAGCTACAAATTGCAGCTTATTTTTGTATATGGATCTAAATTTAATCTATAAAATTTAGATTTCCGGTTGCTCCCTGAGGCAGAAAAACAACTTTTCTTTTGATGCTTTTTGCTTTTTCTAAGGCTTTCAGTGCTTTTTGTCTTTCGATTTCCCTGTTAAAATGGGAGTTGTTGTTTTCAGATTGTGTAGATGAATTCATATGTAATATTTTTAGTGTGGTAAAATCATTTAATCTAAAAGTGTACCATTTTTAGGACAAAAATCAACATGTGGTATCTAAAAATAAAAAGACGCTTCATGGAGAAACGTCTTTTCATTTTATCTTGGTAAGCCTCTTTTTAAAGCAATTTCTGCTCGTTTGACGGCTACTTTTTCTTTCCAGTCCATGTATTTCTTCTTGAAATTTTTCTTCATGAGATCATCAAATTTTCGCTGAACCGTAAGATTCCACAAAGAATGTGCTTTTACAGCCCAGGATTTGTCCCAGGCTCTCAGGGAAATGGAGAAACTTCCGTCCAGATATTTCATCCAGTGCCACCATCCGGTCGGCATAAACAATGTATCGCCGTGTTCAAGGAAACACTCGATTCCTTCTACGCCATCCAGAGCCGGGAATTTTGTAAAGTCAGGATTTTCGATATCGTAATCTTCCAAAGCATAAGTTGCATAAGGTATTTGATATAATCTTTCCTTCCATTTATAATCGAAAAGAAGAACATGTTTTCTCCCGTTGAAATGAGTGTGAAAGATATGAGCCAAATCAATATCATAATGAAGGAAAGTTACAGAACCCTTTCCTCCAAAAAACATAGATGGGTACTTATCCAGGAATCCTCCCATCAGATCTTTTGGAGCAATATAATCTTCCAAAAGTTTTTTGGCGTGCTTTATAGGATCAAAAAAGAAAATTCTAAGATCAGTAGGTTCTCTTTGGATAAGATCGATATAATCTCCGAATTTCATTTTTGCTGCAGAAGCATTGATGGGAGCTGCGGGATCGGCTTTGGAACTATCGTATAACGGTACTTCCACATCTCCAACGACTTCCTTCATGTATTCCATTGTCCATTTTTGGTATGCAGGCCACTTTCTTGCCATATTTTTGATGACAACAGGCTTTCTCTGCTTCAGATATTTTTCGATAAATTCTTCTTGAGTAATATCATCTACAATATCTATAGGCTTTAAGTTAATTCCCATCTTTTAAAATTTATGTTACAAAATTATTAAATAAAAATTTATGTTAACAGCTTTAATTTTTTTTTAACCTATGATTCAAATCATTTTTAACGATTTAGACTAAATAAAAACATTGAAATAGTATATGTCACAAAATTTTCTGTATAGATACAAACAAAATACCCTGTAAAAATATTTACAGGGCAAAAACACAAATTGATTGAATAAAAATTCATTCGTATGGCGAAGATAAAACATTTATTTTATAAAAAAAATCGGCTTAAACAGGATAAAATATTGGTTTTTATGCAATGCTTTTTAATTTTTTTAGGGTTAAGATAATTTGACTTTAAATAAAAAGGTAAGAAGTTTAAACTGCTGAAAGTTATTAAGCTAAAAAAAAATTTTATTTTTTTTTCATACTCCCAAAAAATTAGCATAATTTGTTGATTTTATTAGGCTTTACAGCTGTAAAAAAATTCATAGGTTTGTGACATGATACAAATGAGAAATTCGCGAAACATTGTTTTTGGCATTCTGCTTACAATGTATTTCTCTGATAAGTCATAATGTTATGCTGAGGCTCTTGAAGCATATAATAGATTCTTCAGAATCGGTAATATAAGTTGTTTTACAAATTGATATAATTAGATAAAAATTTAAGCATAATTTTTCACATTGATGCAGACTCATTTTTCAACAAAAAAATACCCTGAAACAACAGGGTATCCTAAACACATCTTAAGAAAAAAATACTTGCTAAATACTTTCCCAAAGCTTGTACAATAAATTAATGTTAAAGTTTGGAAGTTAAGAACTCACTGTTGTGAGAACTTTGCAAAACTATGTATTGCATATAATAATCAAAAATCAAAATGGCAGAAATTTTATTTTCTCCATAAATCTATTTGGAACAATGAAAAAAAGAGAAAATTATTCTATTAGAAGAGGGATTTAACGGTAAAAAATAATCAGGTATATAAAAACAAAAACCCTGAAAGAATCAGGGTATAAAACACAAATTTAGATGAAAACTTAATTAATCCCTTTAGATAGCACGAATACTAAAAATAGTCGCATGTGAATAAATTCACCATAGAGAGAAATTGTTCTGCAAAAATAATTGCTGCAAATAAAAATCTAAAATAAAAATGACGGAATTTTTATTTTGGAATCAATTAAGGCAAAATCAATCAAAAAAAGAGAATATTTTTCTGTAAAAAATGAACATGATATAAAGAAAATAAAGAGGAGATTCTAAAATAAAAAAATATCACTATGTTTGTAGTGATAAAATTCAGCTTTAACTTTTTCCGTAAAAATCAATCTTTATAGATGATATTATGTAACAAAAAGCTGTAACCATTAACTAATTAAGCAAATAATAAATTATGAAAAAGAAAATTTCTTTATTCCTCTTGATTTTTTTCTCGATCTTGTCTTTTGCACAAAAAACAGTTTCAGGAAAAATCACGGATCAGGACGGCGTGGCAATTCCCAGCGCGAGTGTGACCGTGGAGGAACCGGGAAAAGATGCAATTTTGGCATATGCAATTACCAATTCTAAAGGAGAATATAAAGTCAGCTTCACTTCTGCCGAGCCCAATGTAGATCTGAAAGTGAAAGCATTCAACCAAAGACCTTTAACAAAACAAATCAGCAATAGTGATCAGACCTTAAACTTTAATATGGAGGGAGAGGCCACTGAAATCAAAGAAGTACAGCTGAAGACAAAGCTTATTACGGCGAGAGGAGATACCATCGCTTACGATCTCAAAGCTTTCGACAGCAAAAGCGACCGAACTCTTGCCGATGTCATGAAGAAAATTCCGGGGATTGAAGTAAATACAGACGGAACAATTCTTTATCAGGGAAATGCGATCAACAAATTCTATGTCAACGGAAAAGATCTAATGGAGGGAGGATATGGAACGATCAACAACTCTTTACCAAAAGACGCGGTACAAAAAGTTGAGGTTCTTGAAAATCACCAGCCTGTAAAAATTCTTCAGGATAAAGTGCCTTCAGACCAGGCAGCCATTAATATCAAACTAAAAAATTCCGTAACCATGACCGGCCGCGGTGAAGTGGGAACAGGCTTTGGAGATCCGTGGCTTTGGAATGTAAAACTGACACCTATGTTCTTTGGACAAAAAAGCCAGTGGGTGGTGAATTATAAGACCAATAATATGGGGGAGCAGGTAGAAAATGAAGGGAATATTCTGGCTTTCGGAAGCAGATTTGAGGGAAGAAGAATTAATGCTTCTCAAAATGACTGGCTGAATGTGGAAAATGCAAGTACGCCAAATCTTCCGGTAAAAAGATATCTGATGAATAGCGTTCATTATCTGTCTGCAAACTATCTTACAAATATTGATAAAAAGAAAGAATGGGAGCTGAAGGCTAATGCAAACTATACAAATAATGCGGTTGAGAGAGAATCTTACAGCCAGACAGATTATTTTACAACACCACAAAGGCCTGCATCAACTGTTACACAGAATATTTTTAATAATTTCTATACAGATAAAGCAAAAGGTGAATTGATATTTACTAAAAATGCCAAGAAAGGGTTCTTCAAAAATACCACAAGTTTTTCTCAGTACTGGAATGCAGACAGAGGTATTGTTGATAGGGCAGATACATCCTCAAATACAAACAGACATGGAGAAGAAGCAATAGAATCTCCCACCACATCATTCCAAAACTCATTGAGTACAATCATTCCTTGGAAAGAGAAAATGGTGAATGTTTTATCTTTTTTAAGTTATCAGACAGATAAACAAACGCTGGATGTTTCCCCGTCTTCTTATTTAGGTATTCCGGGATTCGTTCCAACTTCTACAGATTTTGTAAGACAAAATTTAAGATTAAAGACTTTTGAAGCCAATCATTCTGCAAATATTGGTTTTTCTACAAAAGGATGGACATTTACTCCGGAAATCGGATTTAATTTTAAATCAACGAACTTAATCTCAGATTTATCAAATATCATAACAACGGATAATCCGCCAAGACCATTATCAGCTTATAGCAATGACCTGAAATATACGACAGCAACACCATACGGAAGTGTAGGAGTAAATTATAAGGACGATTCCTGGATGGTATACGCAAACTTCCCTGTAAATTCTAATAATATTAAAGCAGAGGATCCGCAAAGATCAGTTTCAAAAGATGTAAATAAAGTAACATTTGAACCAAACATTTTTGCACAATATACTTTTGCTTCGTTCTGGAAAGCTTCGGTAAATGCTAATATCAATAACAATTTTGGAGAAATTAATTCAGCTTATTCAGGATTTTTAATGACCTCACCAAACGGAATTAATGCAATGGATATCAATAATCCGATTCCTCAAAATAATAACAAATCTGCAGGAACAAGATTAGAATACAGAAATCCGCTGAATAATTTATTTTTTAATATTAATTACAGATATTCTGATGCAAAAAGAAATTTGATTTCCAACCCGATTCTGAATGCTGCAGGATACACAATACTGCAATATATAGAACGGGATAATCATATTCTGAACAACTCATATAGTGCAGAGATCGGGAAATATTTTCCTAAGTTTAAGACAAATGCTTCATTGAGTTACAGCAACAATACATCAAAGTCTGATGCCTTCCTAGATAATGCTTCTTACACCAACAAGAACAACAGTCAGTCATACGGGATTAAATTTAATAATACCTATTTCAGCTGGATGAGTGTTGACTATAATGCAAGTATTTCAAGAACAAAGCAAACAAGTACAGGAGGTGTAAATTCTAGTGCCGACAGAAAAGGATTTAATCATAATTTAGGAGTTTTCTTCTATCCGTTGGAAAACCATACGATTGGTTTCAATTGGGATCAAGTGAATACAAGTGCGGCAGATCAAAAATATCATAATGGATTCTATGATTTGTCTTATCAATTTACTTGGGCTAAGAAAAAGGTGGATTTCGAACTTAAATGGATGAATATCGCCAATAAAAAAGTATTCGAAACGTATGATATTAATACCACGAATATCTCTTACACAAGAATCCAACTCCGCCCAAGCCAGGTAATGTTCACCGTAAAATTCAACTTTAAATAAAAACAAAAACCAATCTCACAGAGGTTGGTTTTTTATTTAGAAAATTAATTTGAATCCAAAACTCGTGACCCAAATCTCGCGATTCAAATCCCGGTTATCCGCCGTCGTTTTTTCAAGTTAAAAAGGATCAAGAAAAAATAATTTCAAAAAAATCTGTAACAAAAGTTAGAAATCACTAACTAATTAGTAAACATTAGAAAAAAATGAAAAAACTATTTTCAGTATTCTTTATTGCTCTTTTTGCTTTTGTAAGCGCTCAGGATAAAGATTCCAAAGAAACCGCAAACCGTTTCTTTTATGAATTGACTTTTAAACCGAGGAAAGATTCTGCAAAACTTGAAAAAGTAATGACAGTTCTTGATATTGTTAAGGATAGATCCGTTTACAGAGATTATACTGTGATTGGGCAGGATTCCATCATTAAGGTTCAGATTGAAGCCATGCAGAAATCAGGAGTTTTTAAAGACATGTCAAAGTCTATCAGAATGCCAAAATTTTCAGAAAAAATTGTAAAAACGTATCCTGATATGAAAGTGCAGTATATTGAAAGAATTGCAAGCGGATTTTCACCAATGGGTATTGCATACAATGAAACGATAAAATTTGACTGGAAAATTTCAAACGAAAAAGAAAAAATTGGGGCATATAATGCTCAAAAAGCAACGGCGGATTTTGGAGGAAGAAAGTGGACGGCATGGTTCAGTACTGATCTTCCTTTCCAGGACGGGCCATATAAATTTTCAGGCCTTCCAGGACTGATTGTAAAAATCGAGGACGAAGGTAAAAATTATTCATGGGTTTTACAGGGAAATAAAAAAGTTCCAAACTGGGAAGAATTATCCTATGCTGAAAAGATTTCTAACATGAGCCTAAAGGTAACGGAAATGCCAAGAGAAAAGTTTGAAAAAACGTTCAACGATTTTAAAAAAGATCCTTTTGCTACGGCAAGACCCATGATGACACAGGAAATGATGTCTAAAACAATTCCCGGAATGGATGGAACTATCGGAGATATGATGAAAAAACAAGAAAAAATGTATAAAGATTTTTTCAACGCGAATGACAATCCGATTGAGCTTGTTCAGACATCTTCTGATAAAAAGAAAAAATAAACATTCATATCAACTAATTTATATTTAAGTCAACCCAAATACAGGAATGTGTTTGGGTTGATTTCTTTCATAGAATGTTGTTATTTAGATTAAATTTAAATAGCGTATATTTGCAGACACAAAAAAGTAGGCTTTGAAAGAGAAGGATTTACATACGTTGAGCAATTTTCCTAAAAACAAAATAGGAAAGATCGTTGGTTATGATAATGACAGTCTGAAAATGCCTAATAAAATCATCGAAATGGGGCTTCTTCCGGAGACTTCTTTCAGGATTTTATATCAGGCCCCCTTCAATGGGCCGATGTATGTGGAATTTGGGGACGAGAAAAGCCGTATCGCCCTTCGTGAAGAAGAGGGAGAGTTTATCATTGTTGAAGAATTGAATTAATGCAGGAAAATAAGAAAAAACAGGTACTTTTAGTCGGGAATCCTAATGTGGGAAAGTCTACTGTTTTCAATGCGCTTTGCAACAAGAAACAGAAGACGGGGAATTATGCAGGTGTTACGGTTGCCAGTCATTCCGGAAACTATACTTTTAAGAATGAGGAAGTTGAGGTAATCGACTTACCCGGTTCGTACAGTATTTACCCAAGCTCGGAAGATGAAGCCATTTTTTCAAAATTTCTTATTGATGAACAGAAAAACTATGCCGGCGTTATTTATATTCTTGAAGCATTAAGCCTCAAAAGAGGACTTCTTCTGTTTCAGCAGATTCAGGATCTGGGCGTTCCTATGATTTTGGTAGTGAATCAGATTGATCAGGCGGAAAGAAGAGGAATTATTATTGATATTCAAAAATTTTCTGAAGCTTTAGGTATTAAAATCATTCAGACCAATGCGAAAGAGCAAATCGGTATTGATGAAATTAAAGAAGCGGTTTTAAATAACCAATTCACAATCTCAGAAAAAATCTCTTTTGAAACTCCGAACGAGCATAAAGATTTTATTCAGAAAGTAGCTTCTCATAAAGGTATTGATAATGAGTATAAAGCCTGGATGAGCCTTTCTTTAGGCACAGACCTGGGACGAATAGAATCTGTAATGGAGATGATGAATGAGCCGGATTCCAAAAGCCTGGTTCCGAAAAGATTACAGGTTCAGGAAACGGTAAGGAGATATCAGAATGTAGATAAGGTTTTATCGAATGTTATTTCCAAAAAGCCTCAGTTTAAAGAATTACTGACTGAGAAATTAGACAAAGTTTTAGTCCACAAATTCTGGGGATATGTTGTTTTTTTAATGATTTTATTAATCATTTTTCAAAGCGTTTTCTTCTTGGCGGAATATCCGATGAACTGGATTGATGATCTGTTTTCCTGGCTGGCAAGTTTTACAAGTGAACATCTACCGGAAGGACCAATTAATTCACTGATTTCAAACGGAATTGTTCCCGGAATAGGAGGAATCGTAGTTTTTGCCCCGCAAATCGGGATTTTACTGTATTTCCTTTATTTACTGGAAGATTCGGGATATATGGCGAGAGTTGTTTTCCTGATGGACAGGATTTTAAGACCTTTCGGATTAAACGGAAAAAGTATTGTTCCACTAGTTTCAGGAACGGCCTGCGCGATTCCGGCGGTAATTTCAACCCGGAATATTGAAAATTTAAAAGAAAGATTGCTTACTATTTTGGTAACTCCTTTCATGACGTGTTCTGCGAGGCTTCCGGTGTACAGCATCATCATCGGGCTGATTATTTCGGATGGAACATTTTTAGGAATAAAATATAAGGCCTTGGTATTGATGGGAATGTATTTGCTGGGATTTTTAGTGGCATTGCTTTCTGCATCAATCCTTAAAAGATTTATTAAAAATAAAGGTAAAACCTATCTTGTGATGGATTTGCCGACTTACAAAAAACCACTTTTCGGATATGATTTTAAAATGGTTTTGGGTAAAGTCTGGGATTTTATTACGGGCGCAGGGAAAATTATTTTCATTGTAAGCATTATTATTTGGTTCTTAAGTTATTTTGGGCCAAAGCAGAAACCGGATCAATTTGTTGCAACCAATGTTGAGCTGGATCATTCTTATCTGGCCAAAATGGGAAAAGGCATCGAGCCGGTGATTTCTCCTCTTGGTTACGATTGGAAAATGGGAGTGGGAATTCTTACAAGCTTCGTAGCGAGAGAAGTTTTCGTAGGAACAATGTCTACATTGTACAGCCTGGAAGATGATGCTCCGGAAGTGAAAGTAATCGATAAAATGAGAAGAGATGTAAAGCCCAACGGAGAAAAAGTCTTCAGTTTTGCCACCGGAATTTCGGTTCTTCTTTTCTATGCATTTGCAATGCAGTGTGTTTCTACACTTGCAGTAGTCTACAGAGAAACCAAAAGCTGGAAATGGACCGGCCTACAGGTGGCTATGATGACAGGTTTGGCATACTTTGTGTCGATGATAGCATATCAGATTTTGAAATAATGGATTCTTCATTAATTTTACAATATATTGTTGTATTTCTTATCGTTGCATTTGCCTGCTATTCTTTATTTAAGATACTCAGGAAGAATTTTGCACCGAAGAAATTCAGCTCAAAAAGAACAAACTGCGATAAAGATTGCGGATGCTCGTAGATTTTTGATTCTATGAATTGAAAAAAATAGTAATTTCATTTCTGAAACAATAAGCCACCCATCACTTGAAATCAAAAGCTGTATATGTTTTTATGCTTAGTCTTATATGCGCTCAGGCAAGTGCACAGACCGACAGCACAAACATCAAATCTTATATCGATCAGGTCATGATCCGTGTCAATCTAGATACGAATCTGGAAAACTTTACTTATACAGAAACAAATGACAATGAAGATGTCATAAAAGAAATGGTGTTTTCCATTAATAATAAGACAAAAACTTCATTATCTCTTGATTATAGAAATATAAGCGCCACCTTATCTTTTGCACCGAAATTCCTTCCGGGAAATAATGATAATAACCTGAAAGGAAACAGCACTTATACGGATTTTAAATTAAGATTTTTTCCTAAAAGATTTATCCAGACGGTATATTATAAAAATGTAAAAGGTTTTTATATTGAAAATATGGAGGATCTTATTCCCGGGTGGCAGGAAGAAAGAGATGGGTATATAAAGTTCCCGGATTTGAGGGTACAAACCTTTGGAGGTTCTACTTCTTATGTTTTAAAGAAAGATTTTTCATTAAAAAGTATTTATACTCAAGGAGAATGGCAAAAGAACAGCAAAGGAAGCTTTGTGCCGTTTTTAGATTATGATCTCACCATTTTCAGAGATATTGAGAATGGACAGAAAACTAAAGAGTATCAGTATAATATCGGAGCAAATATCGGGTATTTTTACAATTGGGTAATTGCCAACAAAGTAAGTGTTGCGCCTTATCCGACTGTAGGTTTTGGCGGAAAATTTACAAGTTACAAAGACACGCAGGAAGATGGTTCAAAAAAAGCAAAGGAAAAAGCTCAATATGCAACCGTAAGAGGTTCCGGAGGGCTTCATCTGGGATATAATTCTGATCGGTTTTTATTCGGAGGAAAGCTTAATTTCAATGTAAGCGCTTATAATGAAAGAGATAATTATACCGTTGAAAACAATAATGTGTATGGACTGATCTACATCGGGTATCGTTTTGCGCCGCCCAAAGCCGTAAAGAATACTTATGATAAAATTCAAAATAAGGTACCTATTTTATAAGTATCTTTGCACAAAATTTTATTTAAATAAAACCAAAAAACAGATACATTAATGTCGCTAATCAAATCTATTTCAGGAATAAGAGGAACAATTGGAGGAAAAGTAAATGATAACCTGACACCGCTGGATGTGGTAAAATTCGCATCAGCATTTGGAACATGGCTTCAAAATAATAAAAATAAAAAAGATTTAACATTAATCATTGGAAGAGATGCCAGAATCTCCGGACAAATGGTCTCCTCTTTGGTTACGGCGACATTGCAGGGGCTGGGAATCAATGTAGTTGATCTGGGGCTTTCTACAACGCCAACGGTTGAGATAATGGTTCCGGAACTAAAAGCAGACGGAGGAATTATCCTTACCGCTTCCCATAACCCGAAACAATGGAATGCGCTTAAATTATTAAATGATAAAGGAGAATTTATCAGTGGTGAAAACGGGGCAGAAGTTTTGGCTTTGGCTGAAAGTGAAGACTTTAATTATGCAGAAGTGGATGATTTAGGTAATTATGAAACAAGGGATGATGCTTTTGATATTCAAATTCAGCAGATTCTTGATTTACCGATGGTAGATGTTGAAGCAATTAAAGCTAAAAACTTCAAAGTCGTTTTAGATGCCGTAAATTCTACGGGAGGGATCGCAATTCCTATGCTGTTGGATAAACTTGGTTGTGAAACAGTTAAATTATATTGCGAACCGACGGGGCACTTCCCTCACAATCCCGAGCCGTTGAAAGAACATTTGGGAGACATCTGCGAATTAGTAAAAAAAGAGAATGCAGACTTAGGAATCGTTGTAGATCCGGATGTTGACAGATTGGCCTTAATAGACGAAAAAGGAGAAATGTTCGGGGAAGAATACACATTAGTTGCCGTTGCAGATTATTTATTGAAAAATAAAAATGGCGTGGCAATTTCCAATCTTTCCTCAAGCCGTGCTTTGAGAGACGTTGCACATTCCCACAATTCTGAATATTTTGCCAGTGCTGTAGGAGAAGTGAATGTCGTTACTTTAATGAAAGAGAAAAACGCAGTAATCGGAGGGGAAGGAAACGGAGGAATCATCTACCCTGATTTGCATTACGGAAGAGATTCTTTAGTGGGTGTAGCGTTATTTTTAACTCATTTAGCAAAAGAAAATAAAACTGTTTCTGAATTGAGAGCAGGATACCCAAGCTATTTCATGGGTAAAAAGAAAATTGAACTGACTCCGGAGATTAATGTGGATGATATTTTAACTAAAATGGAAAAAGAATATCAAAATGAAGAGGTGTCTACAGTAGACGGAGTAAAAATAGATTTTGAAAATAATTGGGTTCATCTTAGAAAATCTAATACGGAGCCGATTATCAGGATTTATACAGAGGCTAAATCTCAGGAGGAAGCCGATAAGTTGGGTGATGAAATGATAGCTAAAATCAATAGTTTGATTTAAAAAAATTAACATCTATTTCATCATTTGACAAAAGAATTATTATTAACTTTATAGTACTAAGATTTTCAGAACCGAGTATTTGTATATCTCATATCTCAAGTCTTAAATCTTAAAACTGTTTATATTGGAAGAGTATTTTGGAAATGAACTTGTAAAAAAGTTCGAAGAAATGATGGAAAATAATGATGAATTCTACTTTGATACAGAAGAGTTGGAAGACATTATTATTTATTATTTGGAGCTGGGAGATTTTAATTATGCAGATACAGCAGTGAATTATGGTCTGAAGCTTCATCCCAATTCCTTAGATATCAAGATCAAAAAACTTGAAATTCTTCTGGAATGGGAAGATTATAATACAGCAAAAGAGCTTATCGACGAGTTGAAGGGTTCATCTATGGAAAACACAGACTTTTTGGTTTGCTATGCGAAGTATTATTCGAACTTAGGAAATCCTAGAAAATCCATTGAAATTTGCAAAAAAGCTTTGGAACTGAAAGAAGAAGAAAACTTCCTTCACAACTTTATTGCAGATGAATATGTAAATCTTGGAGATCCTTTTAACGCTCTTAAACATTATAAAAAAGCTTTAAAAGAAGACCCTACCGACGAATATGCGTTGGAAAACTGTATGGTCTGCTTCAGTGATTTGAATAAGAGTGAGGAGGCTATTGCCTTTCTTAATGAATATTTAGATGAATTTGCCTATTCTGAAGTTGCATGGCTGGAATACGGGCAGTATTATTTCAATAGAAAAAACTACGAGGAAGCAATAAAGGGTTACGACTATTTATTGGCGATCAATTCTAGTTCTGTTGGGGTTTATGCCAATAAAGCGGCTTGTTATGAAGCATTAGGGCAATATAAAAAAGCCATCGAAGTCTATGAAGAAATGCTCGAGTTGGAATATACAAAAGCTTTCACATTTTATAAAATAGGACTTTGCTATAAAGCTTTAAAACAGCCTATTGTCGCTTTAAATGCTTTCCAGAAATCGTTGAGAGAAGATCCTCAGTTTTATCTTGCGATGATGGAACAGTCTTATCTTTATGAAGAAATGGGCGGAATGACCGAAGCTTTACACTTTGCAAGAGAAGCCACCCAGTTGAATGAAAATAATCTTGATTATCAGAAAAGATTAGCTTTTTTATTCATCGATTCAGGAAAATTTGAAGAAAGTCTTTCCTGCCTGAAAAAATTGGTAGACGTAGAGCCATCAAGATTCTACAATTGGTATGCTTACTCGGAAGTATTAATGCTTTTGGGTGAATATGAAGAAGCAATTATTATTTTAAATAAAGCTTTAAAAGCGCACCACAGAGCAGAATTGTACTATCAATTGAGCAACTGCTATTTCAACCTGAAAGACCAGGAAAACGGCATTGAATCACTTAAAAAGGCCTTGGAACTAGATCCTTCTTTGGTTACGGATATGCAGAAAAAGTATCCTTTCATTAAAGATGAGGTGAAAAAGGTGAAAGCAAAGGTGAAGAAGAAGAATTAATGGATGGAAGCTGGATGATGGAAGCCTGAAGTTTACAACTAACTGGTTTGTCATTCTGAATGAAATGAAATGTGTGAAGAATCTAATTTCTTTTCGGTGAAATGACAGAAAAAATAAAAATCCTGCAGCAATGCAGGATTATTTTTTTATAACGTTAGGCTTTGCCCTTAAAAAGATCAGTCCGGCAATAATAATTCCTGCCCCTGCAAATTGCATGGCACTTAATTTGTCACCGTCTAAAAATCCCCAGATAATTGCCACAATCGGCATCAGTAAAGTTACTGTTGATGCAAAGTTAATATTAATTAAAGTTCTTAACTTGATATCTGAAAGAATTTTATTCAATCAATTTAATGTTTTCCCAGTAGTTTCTTTGCAAGGTATTCTTTTAAAGAATTATAAAATGTTATCTTTGCAACAAGAATACAATTTATGAAAAAAACATTATTATTAGCCCTATGTAGTGGGCTTGTTCTTAGTTGTTCCAGTGATAACAACACTTATGACATCACTTCCTCTGAAGAAGTAATCTTACCTTTGAAATTGGTAGAACAATCTGGGACGGACGCCGAAGAATCTAATATCAAGTACAACGGTTCAAAAATCTTTGAATTCACAAAATCTTCAGGAGAAGAAAAATCTATGTTTCAATATGATGGAGATTATATTAGTAAGATATTAACATATAATAAAGAAGGGCAGCAGGATATGACCCAGGCTTTTACTTACAATAATGGCAAAATAACAAGTAAAACGGTTACGGAAATTAGTAATATGGGATTGCCTAATCAAAATACTTACGTATCAACGTCTACCTATCAGTGGGTAGATACCAATCATATTATCCAAACCATTAACCATAGTACTAATGGGACTCCGTCATCCAGCTCAACAACTGTTGATTATTATTTTTCTAATGGAAATCTTGTAAAGAAAATAAGGATCAGTACGAGTGGGAATTTATCCAATAAATCTGAATTTAACTTTTCATATGATAATAAAAGCAATCCTTGGAAGAATATAAAAGGAATGGCAGCATTATTGGATAGTGACTTTGCATTATATAATTTAAATAATTTGACTAAAAGCGAGGAAATAGCTACTTATTCAAATTCAGGAACAATAGTAAGTACATCATCGTATGTAACAACCTATACCAATGAATATAATAGCAATAACTATCTAACAAAACAGGTATATAAAACGACAAAGACAGTAAATGGCTCTACTACAATATCTGGCGAGAATATAAAAAGTTTTACTTATAATAAATAATACAAAAAAATAATCCTGCAGAAATGCAGGATTATTTTTTTATAACATTAGGTTTTGCCCTTAAAAAGATCAATCCGGCAATAATAATTCCTGCCCCTGCAAATTGCATGGCACTTAATTTGTCACCGTCTAAAAATCCCCAGATAATAGCCACAATCGGCATCAGTAAAGTTACTGTTGATGCAAAAAGAGGAGAAGAAACCTTCAGTAAACGGTAATTCATCATCATCGCCAAACCGGTTCCGAAAATGGATAATAAGCCCACAAACATTAATCCCAACATGTTATCTTCATTAAAACTAAAGGTTGAAAAGAAACCGGTACCGAATAATGCAATTAACGAGGGAAAAAATAACACAAAAGAGAATACAAATGCAGACAAAACGGTGGAAGAGACTTCCATCAATTTAGATTTTACAGTTGTTGTACTTACGGCATAGCATAAAGTGGCCAATAATAACAATAAAATAGGAATCAGTTTAAATTTTCCACCCTCTCCATCACCACCGAAAGCCAATAAACAGACTCCTGTAAAGCTTATTAAAGTCCCCACAATCTGTGGTTTTGTCGTCTGAAATTTCCAAATTAATGCACCGACAATGATCACGAAAATAGGCATCATAGAGTTGATGATTCCTGCAATACTGCTGCTTACCTCAGTTTCCGCAATCGGGAAAAGGAACATCGGAATAAAGTTTCCTGTAAACGCTGCCAGTAAAAGCCATTTCAGATGTTTTTTAGGAAATAATTTATACTTTGAAATTGCAATTGGCATTAAAATTATTCCTGCAATTAAAACCCTCAAAGCGCCAACCTGATACGGACTGAAATGTTCTAGAGATTTTTTTATTAGAATAAAAGATGATCCCCAAATGATGCTTAGGACAATCAGAAGAATCCATTTTTCTTTATCTGCGTTCATTGTTTTTGTGTAAAATTTTTAAAAATTCTTTTTTAGGAATCATTCGGGCTCCTAAGCTTTCAAGATGTTCGGTATGAGACTGGCAATCAATTAATTCAATATCATTTTTGTGGGTTTCAACAAAATGAATAAATCCTGCCTTAGAAGCATTGCTTACTTTTGCAAACATACTTTCGCCACAGAAAACGTTTCCTATCTGAAGTCCGTAAAACCCACCGACTAGCTCTCCATTCTGCCAGACTTCAAGACTTTTTGCAAGTCCATATTCATGAAGTGTAATGAAAGACTCCATCAATTCATCGGAAAGCCAGGTTCCAACCTGCTCTTTTCTGCTGATTTGCTGGCAGTTTTTGATAACTTCCCTGAAGTTCTTATTTTCAGTGAAAGTAAAAATATTCCGGCTTAAAATTTTCCTCATAGATTTTGAAACCTTCAGTTCGTCGGGAAACAAAACAAATCTCGGATCGGGGCACCACCAAAGAATTTCCTCTCCCGGATTGTACCACGGGAAAATCCCCAGCTGATAAGCAAACCAGATCCTTTCTATAGACAGATCACCGCCGAAAGCAATGAGGCCTTCGTGCCCGTCGTAGATTTCAGGATCGGGGAAAGAAATCTCATTTTCGTCTAGTCGAACCATTTTTAAGGAAAAAAAATCCCACTTATAAAAAGCAGGATAATTATTTTGATAGTATTCTTTAATTAAAAAGGTAAATCATCATCGTCGTCTCCGGCAAACGGGTTTTCATTTGAAACAGGAGATGCAGATTGAGAAGGTGCAGCTTGTGTAGGTTCCGAACCATTATCGAAAACTTTTTCTACTCTCCACCCTGTAATAGAATTAAAGTATTTTGTTTCGCCTTGAGGAGATACCCATTCTCTACCTCTGATATTGATTCCTATCTTCACATTTTCCCCTTCTGAAATATTATCCAATAAATTGATCTTATCAGACAAAAATTCTATGTTGATCGGCTGCGGATACTGTTCCTGCGTAAGAATAACCATCTCTCTTTTCTGGAATCCGCTTGCAAATGTTTGAGTTTCAAAAAGTTTCTTTACCGTTCCTTGTAGTTCCATATCATAATTATTAACGATGTAAAAGTAAGAAAATGAAATGTAATAAAAAGGGTCATGGAAAAAAAATACAAAAATTTTATTTTTTTTTCTGAAAAGGCTTGGAACTAAAGAAAAATGTCCTATATTTGCACTCACAAAAACGAAACAAGCTCTTTAAAATAAAACTTAATAAACACGCGGATGTGGTGTAATTGGTAGCCACGCCAGACTTAGGATCTGGTGCCGAGAGGCGTGGGGGTTCGAGTCCCTTCATCCGCACAGTTTTGCGAAAATAGCTCAGCTGGTAGAGCACAACCTTGCCAAGGTTGGGGTCGCGGGTTCGAATCCCGTTTTTCGCTCCACTCCATGCCCTGGTGGTGGAACTGGTAGACACGCAGGACTTAAAATCCTGTGCCTCTTTTGGCGTGCGGGTTCAAGTCCCGCCTGGGGTACTAAAACCCTCTGTAACTTCGGTTAGCAGAGGGTTTTGTTTTTTAGGGTGGTCAAAAGGGTGGCTGAACATTTCATAATAACTACTATAAACATTACCAACATAATAGTTTTTTATTATAATCATGGTCACTGTTTATCCTTTTTAAAATTACAAAAAGACTTAAATTATTAATCTTATATTTAAATAAGACAATCTCTAAACTGGGGATTGGAACCTCCAATTCCACATAAAACCCTGTAAACATTTGATTTGCAGGATTTTATTTTTAGATGCTAATGTTATATTATCGTAAAATTCAATCGAAATTACTTATGAGCTAGCCGATTACTTAACGAAGTATGAGAACGATCACATGTTTTTATATGTCAATGGAATTGGCTACAAAAAGGTAGATTACTTTCGAAGACTTATGAATGTTTATATGTAATAGCCACTACTTGATCTACACATTTTACACGGCGCAAAAGTTATTGTCGAATACTCAGCAGATCTTCTAAAGGTATCAATGTTTTCATGGACGCCCTTGATAAATTAACAGGTTAAGTTTAGTTCAAAGTTTTGAGATTCCTACAAACTATTACCATATTTATCCAACCAGTTGATAGCATCGCGGTAATCAGGGTAATAGGATTTTAATAATGTCCAGAATTTATGGGTATGGTTCATAACCAAAGTATGAACTAACTCATGTACAATAAGATAATCAATTACGAATAATGGAGCTTTTATCAATCGCCAGTTCAGTGAAATATTTTTTTCTCTCGAACAATTACCCCATTTCTTCTTTTGGTTTCTGATATAAAGTTTATTATAGCATAAACCCAGTTTATTTGAAAGCTCATCGATTCTTTGAATTAAATGTTTTTTAGCAACTGTTTTTAGCCATTTTTCCTGTATATGAATATCTAAAAGATTTCTTTTTGATTGAATAGTTTTATGCTCGTGATTGACGACTACCTTTTGATCAAAAGTCGTATCATAAAAATAGGTATAACGATTACCATATAAAAGTATCTGATTACGTTGTAAATCAATTTTTGACATTTGACTAAAAAAATGCAAATGCTTATCAATCCAGTTTTGTTTTTTCTGAATCAATGCAAAAACATCCTCCTGGGTAAAAGATGATGGCACAATAATTCGTACAAGTCTATTCTCATTCACTTGTATCCGGGCGTGTTTTACCTCCTTTTCAATTAATATGTAGTTATCGGGTAACTGCATTATTCTAAACTAAAATTTTTCAATACTGATTTCATTATCCTATCTAGCAATTCATGATTTTCATCTAGGTTCATCTGCTCATATTTAGGATTTACTGTTAAAAGTTCTATATCTGTTTGGATACGTTCATACTCACGAGGAACATCCTGCCAACCAATATATATTTTTGATTTAATCTTTTCAGTGGCTTCTAAAGCAAATTCTTTCACCAAATTTTCTTCAAAATTGCCTTTGTTCTCGTTTTTGATCAAGGTAAATATTTCAAAGCTCCCCTTTTCTTGGAAGCCCATTCTTTGAGGTAATGAAGCAACGTCATCTAGCTCTGAATAGAGCGCTCCTAATAGTAAAAGAATTTCTTCAATGGCTTTACTTTCTTCTTGCTTCTGCCGAATCAGGTCATCTAAACGATTTTGAAATTCTACATATATTGCACTGTTTATTTCATTCTGACGTATAACAGTCTCGATATCCCGAATAATTTTCTCTGCTTTATCAGATGGTGCAAGCTTGGTCTCTTTAAGTTTATCTAAATAATTAGAATCTATGTTTATTTCAGGCAGATGACCTTTAAAATCAATTAACTTACTACTTTCCTGAATGAGTTTTCTAGTTTTTGCAGCATAAATTTCTACATCGAAATCTAGTCGTTTAAATTCTTCTAAGTAAATTTCATAAATTTCATTTAACCACAAATATTTTGTTTTATATAGCCTTAATGCCGGATTTGGCGAGATAGATTCCCACAATTGTAATACTTCTCGGTAATTGTTTTCAAATTTCCCCTGATCGAGTTCTGAAAGTTTTCTCACAATTTCCATCGCACAATCATAAGTGTCTCCTAACTTAATGTTTTCAAATGGCCTAAAAGCTTCATCTAATACTTTAGGAAATGTTTGTACTAAACTTTCTATATCTTCAAACTCACCAATATCTTCAGGATCATAGTTTAGTGCGTCTTTATAATTTCTGAATACACCAACATAATCTACAATTCGCCCAAACTCCTTGGATAATTTATTCTCCTTATCGTCATACGGACGATTTGTACGTGCTACCGCCTGTAAAAGATTATGATCACGAAGTGGACTATCCAGATACATCGTTTGCTCAATTGGCGCATCAAAACCTGTCAACAGCATATTGCAGACAATCAATATTTTCAGGTTGTTACCAAATCTTATTTCCTCTTCGGTAATTCTTTTTTTGAATTGACGAATCAACTTTTTCCGATCTTTATCTTCAAGATAATGATCTTTAAACAATTCGTATCGTTCACCTTCATCATAGGCTCCGGTTGAAAAAATGATAGCAATTTCAGATCGATCAAAATATTTTAACAATTCATTATAGTATAAAACACAAGCTTCTTTATCACAAGCTACTACCTGGGCTTTATAGCCTTGTGGCTCTACCATTTCCTTATAGTCTGTAGCAATATCTTGAGCTAATGTAGTGACCCTAAGGGGAGAAATAAAGCTTT
>CBFGVN010000009.1:0-24411 GCA_965651845.1 uncultured Chryseobacterium sp.
CTTCCTTTTACCGGAAGAATAGCATGCATAATTCTTGGGCCTAAATCACGAGCCGGATTGATGGCATACCCTGTGGTTCCTCCCAAAGACAACCCAATTGCCCAAACTAAAAACGTTACCGGCAAAGCTCCGATTGTACCTAACCCGATTTTTGCGTTCGAGTCATTATTTATGCTAAGGCTTGGATCTGCAAAATAAAAAATCACAAATACCAATACGAAAGTACCGATGGTTTCGCTGATCAAATTTGAAATCGGTTTTCTGATCGCCGGCCCGGTACTGAAACAAGCCAGCTTTGCGCCTTCATCTTCAGTAATGGCAAAATGATCTTTATTAAATAACCAAACTAAAAAAGCACCCAACATAGCACCGATCATTTCTCCGGCAATATACGTTGGAACCAAATCCCAGGAAAATTTTCCTGCAATAGCTAATCCTAAAGTCACTGCCGGATTCAGATGCGCACCGCTGACAGGCCCTGCAACAGTTACTCCCACAAAAACGGCCAGAGCCCATGCTGTGGTAATCACGATCCACCCAGAGTTGTTTCCTTTGGTATCTTTCAAAACAACGTTGGCTACAACGCCGTTTCCTAATAAAATCAGAAGCATTGTTCCGATTATTTCTGCTATAAATGGAGTCATACTTGTTTTTTAAGGATTAATCTTCGATCCAGTTTTGAGAACGCTGAACCGCTTTGTTCCAGGTTTTGATCATTTTCTCTGCTTTTTCCTTTTCCAGCTGTGGATGGAAATCTTTATCTATAATCCATTGAGACTGGATTTCATCAATGTTTTTCCAGTATCCAACGGCAAGCCCGGCTAGATAAGCTGCACCTAAAGCTGTTGTTTCCAGCGTTTTTGGCCTTGTGATTTTAAATCCGAATAAATCCGACTGAATTTGCATCAACAAATCACTTGCAGAAGCTCCACCGTCTACCCTCAGCTCTGGACTTTTCTTCCCGGAATCTGCTTCCATCGCTTTTACAATATCATACACCTGGAAGGCAATTCCCTCCAAAGTTGCTCTTGCAATATGTCCGTTTGTTGTTCCGCGGGTAACTCCAACAATAGTTCCACGAGCGTACTGATCCCAGTGAGGAGCACCTAATCCCGTTAATGCAGGAACAAAATACACTCCGCCATTGTCTTCCACAGATTGTGCTAAAGTATTCACCTCTTCTGCAGAATGAATTAATTTTAAACCATCTCTCAACCACTGAATTGCCGCTCCGCCAACAAATACACTTCCTTCCAAAGCGTAATTTACTTCGCCATTAATTTTCCATGCAATGGTTGTTAACAAATTATTTTTTGATGCAACGGCTTCTTTTCCTGTATTCATTAAAAGGAAACAACCTGTGCCGTAAGTATTTTTTACCATTCCGGGAGTAGTACACATTTGACCGAATAAGGCAGCCTGCTGATCTCCTGCAATTCCTGCAATCGGAATTTTTGTTGAAAATAGAGTAGTGGCAGTTTCTCCGT
This sequence comes from uncultured Chryseobacterium sp., assembly GCA_965651845.1. GTDB lineage: Bacteria > Bacteroidota > Bacteroidia > Flavobacteriales > Weeksellaceae > Chryseobacterium. Next base: position 1,488 of record CBFGVN010000009.1, read on the forward strand.
AGATTTCGCTGCTTTGCTTTACTTCCGGTAAAATCGCTTTCGGAATATTAAATAATTTTAATAAATCATTATCCCACTCCAACGTGTGAATATTCAAAAGCATCGTTCGGCTTGCATTCGAAACATCGGTGATAAACATTTTTCCACGCGTAAGCTTCCAGACAAGGAAAGTATCAACAGTTCCGAAACATAATTTTCCTGCTTCTGCTTTTTCTCTCGCGCCTTCTACATTATCTAAAATCCACTTCAGCTTTGTTGCCGAAAAATAAGCGTCCAGTACAAGACCCGTCTTTTCTTTAATCATTTCAGCATGGCCTTGCTCTTTTAATTCGTCACAATATTTGGAGGTTCTTCTGTCCTGCCATACAATTGCATTATAGACAGGTTCGCCCGTTTCTTTATCCCAGACGACGGTAGTCTCACGTTGGTTGGTGATCCCGATTGCGGCAACTTCTCTTCCGGAAATTCCGGCTTTGGCAATTACTTCCGCCGCTACGGAAACCTGAGAAGACCAAATTTCATTAGGATCATGCTCTACCCAGCCCGGGGTAGGAAATATCTGTTCAAAACTTTTCTGAGAAACAAATTCTATTTCTCCGCTGTGATTGAATAAAATGGCTCTTGACGAAGTCGTACCTTGGTCCAGAGCGAGAATTAACTTTTCACTCATACTGTGATCGTAATTAAGGTTAAATAGATCTTGGAGAATAAGGAGTCAATAAATATCCTTTCGCCAATTCGATAAATTCTCTTTCCTGTTCTTGTGCCCATTCTTCAGAATGTCCGTTTTCTTTTGCGATGATGGCAGCGATCTTATGCGCGCTGTCGATGGCTGCTCTTGCATCTAAAAATAGAAGGCGGACTCTTCGGGCCAGAATATCCTCGATGGTTTCTGCCATTTCGTTTCGGATGGCCCAGATTGCTTCTGCGATAGTGAATGGATGATCAGGATGTATCTTTTCTGAAAATTCAGGATGGGTCTGCTGTAGTTTTTTGATTTCCGGAATGTCTGAACCGTAAACATATAAATGATTGCTTCTGTCAACCGTTTCGGGTTTCACATTCCCATGAATCGAAAGATGTTCTGTCTTGGAAGTTGTCATTCCCAACTGATGAACTTTCATGGCTTCATTAATGGTATCTTCCGCCATTTTACGATAAGTTGTCCATTTTCCTCCGATAATAGAAACCAGTCCGGTATCGGATGTGATCACTTTATGACTTCTGGAAACTTCTTTTGTGTTTTTACTTCCGTCTTTCGGAGCTGCTAGAGGGCGGAGTCCTGCAAAAACAGATTTTACATCTTCGCGTGTCGGTTTTTTAGCTAAATACTGTCTTGCCGTATTTAAAACAAATTTAATTTCTTCTTCCAAAGCTCTCGGTTCGAAGCTTTCACTTTCCAATAGAGTATCGGTTGTTCCCACCAAAGCTCTGTCATGCCAAGGAACGACAAACAAAACCCTTCCGTCTGAAGTTTTCGGGATCATAATGGCGTCGTCACTTTTTAAGAAAGATTTATCTAAAACCAAATGAATTCCCTGGCTTGGAACTACAAATTTTCCATGCTTCGGATTATTCATATTTAATATATCGTTCGTGAAAACTCCGGTAGCATTGATGACCACTTTTCCATGGATTTCATATCGTTGTTTCGTGAACTGGTCCTCCGCTACAACACCTATGATTTTATTGGAATCATTTTTAATTAAATTAATAACTTTAACATAATTAACGGCTGTTCCACCTTTTTCAATAATGGTCTGCGTTAAATTAATAGCCAGACGTGCATCATCAAACTGTCCATCCTGATAAACAACTCCGCTTGCCAGACCTTTTTGCTCAATAGTCGGAAGCTTTTTAACGGTTTCTGATTTGCTGATGTATTTCGTTCTTCCCAAACTTAGTTTTCCCGCCAGAAAATCATAAATCGAAAGTCCTATCTTATAATAAATTCCTCCCCACCATGTATAATTTGGGATGATAAAAGATTGATTCTTCACCACATGAGCGGCATTTTTTGCCAATAATCCTCTTTCCTTCAATGCTTCTTTTACCAAGCCGATATCTCCCTGTGCCAAATATCTTACTCCACCATGTACCAGTTTTGTACTTCTGCTGGAAGTTGCTTTCGCAAAATCGTGAGATTCCAACAGTAACGTTTTAAATCCTCTGCTCACTGCATCCAATGCTGAACCTAAGCCGCTTGCTCCTCCACCTATGACAATAAAGTCCCATTCTTTTACGGTGGTTAATTTGCTGAGTTCTTCATTTCGTTTCATAATATTTCGTTATGTTTCGTTTCCAAAGTTATAAATTAAAAACGAAACTAAAAAGAAAATAAATGAAATTTTTCGAATCAAAATAAAAATCTTATTTTTGATGAAACGAAACGAAATGGAAAAATTACTGCCAAGACATAACGATATAATGAAGGAACTTGATGAGAAGGATCATGTGCTTGTGCAGGATTTGTGTGAAAAATTCAATGTTTCGTCGGTTACGATTCGAAAGGATCTGAATTACCTTGAAAGCTTAGGATTGCTTTTCCGAAACCATGGCGGTGCAAGTAAACACATTCGCTATGCCTATGAAAAAAATGTAGATGAAAAGGAAAGTATCAATGTGGAAGCTAAACAGAGCATTGCAAAAGCAGCTTTATCTTTAATCCAGGAAAATGACTGCATCATTCTGGCTTCTGGCACTACAATGCATTATCTGGCCAGAATGCTGGTGAATTTTGGACCGCTTACGGTTTTAACATCTTCCCTGCGTGTTGCGATTGAGCTTTGTAATAATCCTAATATTAATATCATACAATTGGGAGGTGAGGTGAGAAAAAGCTCAACTTCCATTGTTGGTTCCATTTCTGAAGGTATTTTAAAACAATTCTCCTGTAATAAATTATTTCTCGGTGTCGACGGTATCGACATGGATTTCGGGATCAGTACTTCGAATGCAGCGGAAGCACATCTCAATCAGCTGATGATCGAATGTTCCGATAAAGTTGTTATCCTTGCGGATTCTTCCAAATTAAATAAAAAAGGTTTCGGTAAAATTGCCGATCTGGACAAAATAGATTATCTGATAACGGATAATGGTATTTTGCAGGAAGATAAAAATAAACTCGAAGAAATTGGGGTAAGTGTAATTGTTAAATAAAAATCAATTCATTTTTAAATTTTTCACAATTCAAAAATATTTCCCGGAAATTTCACCCGGATTTTCTTAAAATTATCTAATTGATTAAAAATCAAAATATTTTGCTGTAAATATTTGTCAGTTATAAAATTATTCATAAATTTGCACACTCATTTTAGGGGCGTAGTATGCCTATATCAGAAGTAGAAATTACTTTAGACCTCTTTGAAATGACGATAAATAAAGGATAAATTTTATTATAATATAAACAATGTCAGGTATTATTGGTAAAAAAATCGGTATGACATCTTTGTTTAACGAAGAAGGAAAAAATATTCCTTGTACAGTTATCCAAGCTGGTCCATGCCCGGTTTTACAGGTCAGAACCCAAGAGGTTGACGGTTATGTAGCCGTACAGCTGGGTTTCGATGACAAGAGTGAGAAGAACGTTGGTAAAGCGTTAGCTGGTCATTTTAAAAAGGCTGGTTCAACTCCGAAAGCGAAAGTGATGGAATTCAGAAATGAATTTGAGCACGCCGTAAAAGTAGGAGATTTAGTAGAAGTAAACATGTTTGCTGAAGGTGAATATGTAGACGTAACAGGTACTTCTAAAGGTAAAGGCTTCCAGGGTGTTGTTAAAAGACACGGATTTGGAGGTGTAATGCAGGCAACTCATGGTCAGCACAACAGACTTAGAGCTCCAGGTTCTATCGGTGCTGGTTCAGACCCTTCAAGAGTATTCAAAGGGATGAGAATGGCTGGAAGAATGGGAGGTAAGCAGGTAACTGTTCAAAACCTTCAAGTGTTAAAAGTTGATCAAGAACAAAATCTTTTAGTAGTAAAAGGTGCTGTTCCGGGAGCTAAAAATTCTTATGTAATTATCAAGAAATGGAACTAGTAGTATTAAATACATCAGGAAAAGAGACCGGAAGAAAAGTAACTCTAGACGAAACAGTATTCGGAATTGAGCCAAATCAGCACGCGGTTTACTTAGAAGTTAAACAGTATCTTGCTGCTCAGAGACAAGGTACTCATAAAGCAAAAGAAAGAAGCGAAATCACGGCTTCTACTAAAAAGCTTAAGAAGCAAAAAGGATCAGGATCTGCTAGATACGGGGATATCAAATCTCCAACTTTCAGAGGTGGAGGTAGAGTATTCGGGCCAAAACCAAGAGACTACAGATTCAAATTGAACAAGGCTCTTAAGAGATTAGCAAAAAAATCTGTTTTGTCTCAGAAAATGAGAGACAACAGCATCAGAGTTTTAGAAGATTTGAGCTTAAACGCTCCTAAGACTAAAGATTTCATCAATGTATTAAACGCATTGGAACTTAACGGTAAAAAATCTTTATTCGTTCTTCCTGAAGCTAACAAGAATGTGTATTTATCTTCAAGAAACTTGGCTAAGGCTCAGGTTAAAAAATTCGACGAAATCAGTTCTTACGACTTAGTAAACGCTGGTGAGATCGTATTCTTTGAAGGTGCAGTTGAAAAATTCCAGGAAAATTTAAAGAAATAAGTCATGTCAGTTATTATTAAACCAGTTATCTCAGAAAAGGCTAACTACCTTACAGATTTAAGAGGTTCTTATTCTTTCTTAGTAGATACTAAGGCGAATAAAATCCAAATTAAAAAAGCTGTAGAAGCGGCTTATGGTGTAAAAGTAGCAGACGTTAATACAATGATTTATGCTCCGAAGGTTTCTTCGAAATACACTAAAAAAGGTCTTCAAGTAGGAAAGACAAACAAATTGAAAAAAGCGGTAATCAAACTTGCTGAAGGTGAGGTTATCGATATTTTTGCTGTAAATTAATTATTAATTATAAATAATAGTAATGTCTGTTAGAAAATTAAAACCTATCACCCCGGGACAGAGATTCAGAATTGTAAACAATTTTGAGGAAATTACTACCAACAAACCAGAGAAATCTTTAACAGTTGGTATTAAAAAGTCAGGTGGACGTAACCAAACAGGTAAAATGACCATGCGTTACACCGGAGGTGGACACAAAAAGAAATACAGAATTATTGACTTCAAAAGAAACAAAGCAAACGTTGAAGCAACTGTAAAATCTGTAGAATACGATCCAAACAGAACTGCATTTATCGCTTTATTAGAATATGCTGATGGAGAGAAAAGATATATCATCGCTCCAAACGGTATCAAAGTAGATCAGAAAGTAGTTTCAGGTGAAAGCGTAGAACCAAACATCGGTAACGCGATGAAATTGAAAAATATTCCATTGGGTACTGTAATTTCTTGTGTTGAAATGAAGCCTGGTCAAGGTGCAATTTTAGCAAGAAGTGCTGGTTCTTCAGCTCAACTTACTTCAAGAGACGGAAAATATGCAATCATCAAATTGCCTTCAGGAGAATCCAGAATGATCCTTACTGAATGTATGGCAATGATCGGTTCAGTTTCTAACTCTGATCACCAATTAACTGTATCAGGTAAAGCTGGTAGAAGCAGATGGTTAGGTAGAAGACCAAGAACAAGAGCGGTAGTAATGAACCCTGTAGATCACCCGATGGGTGGTGGTGAAGGACGTTCTTCTGGAGGTCACCCAAGATCTAGAAACGGTAAACCAGCTAAAGGTTACAAAACTAGAAAGAAAAACAAAGTGTCTAACCGTTACATCGTATCTAAAAGAAAATAATTATGGCAAGATCACTTAAAAAAGGACCGTTCATTCATCATACTTTAGATAAGAAGGTTCAGGCAAATATAGAGTCTGGTAAGAAGACAGTTATCAAAACTTGGTCTAGAGCATCTATGATCTCTCCGGACTTCGTAGGACAAACTATTGCTGTACACAACGGGAAATCTTTTATCCCTGTATATGTTACAGAAAACATGGTTGGTCACAAGTTAGGCGAATTTTCTCCAACAAGATCTTTCAGAGGTCATGGTGGTAACAAAAACAAAGGAAGCAGATAATCATGGGATCAAGAAAACAAGATAGCGCAATCGCAAGAAAAGAAGCTAACAAAGACGTTGTGAAAGCTTCATTAAACAACTGCCCTTCTTCTCCAAGAAAAATGAGATTAGTTGCTGATATCATTAGAGGAGAGCAGGTAGATAAAGCACTTTATATCCTAAAATATTCTAAGAAAGAGGCTTCTAACAAGTTAGAAAAATTACTTCTTTCTGCTATTGCCAACTGGCAAACTAAAAACGAAGGAGCAGACATCGAGGAAGCAAACCTTATCGTTAAAGAAATTTTTGTGGATAGTGCAAGACAATTGAAGAGACTAAGACCAGCACCGCAAGGTAGAGGGTATAGAATCAGAAAAAGATCTAACCACGTTACATTAATCTTAGGTAATAAAGAAAATTAATCAAGGTATGGGACAGAAGACAAATCCAATTGGTAACAGATTAGGTATCATCAGAGGATGGGATTCTAACTGGTTTGGTGGTAACGATTATGGAGACAGAATCGCTGAAGACTACAAAATCAGAAGATACCTTGAAGCTAGATTATCTAAAGGTGGTATTTCAAGAATTTTTATTGAAAGAACTTTAAAATTAGTAACAGTTACAATTACTACTGCTAGACCGGGACTTATCATCGGGAAAGGAGGTCAGGAAGTTGATAAATTGAAAGAAGAGTTGAAGAAATTGACTAAAAAGGATATTCAAATCAACATTTTCGAAATCAAAAGACCTGAGCTAGACGCAGTATTAGTTGCAGACAGTATCGCTAAACAAATCGAAAACAGAATTTCTTACAGAAGAGCTGTAAAGATGGCAATGGCTGGTACAATGAGAATGGGTGCAGAAGGTATCAAAGTTCAAATCTCTGGTAGATTGAACGGAGCTGAAATGGCAAGATCAGAATCTTTCAAAGAAGGAAGAATTCCATTGTCTACTTTCAGAGCAGATATCGATTACCACATCGGTGAAGCACTTACTCAATATGGTAAGCTAGGTGTAAAAGTTTGGATCATGAAAGGTGAAGTTTACGGTAAAAGAGAACTTTCTCCGCTAGTGGGACAACAGAAAAAAGGTGGTCAGTCAGACAGAGGAAACAGAGGAGGAGACAGAGACAACAGAAGACCTAGAAAGAACAATAACAATAATAACAATAATAATTAAAAATTTTAGATTAGAAATTTAGAATTTTAAATTACCGTTACTTTTTTAAAATAAAAAAATCTAAAATCTAAAATCTAAAATCTAAAATTTAGAAATTATGTTACAACCAAAAAGAACCAAGTTCCGTCGTGTACATAAGATGAAGATGAAGGGGAATGCCCAGAGAGGTAGTCAACTTGCTTATGGAACTTTCGGAATCAAGGCGACAGAAGGTGCTTGGATCACTGCAAGACAGATTGAAGCTGCGCGTATCGCTGCGACAAGATATATGAAGAGAGAAGGTCAGCTATGGATCAAAATCTTCCCGGATAAGCCAATTACTAAAAAGCCAGCCGAAGTAAGGATGGGTAAAGGTAAAGGTGCCGTGGAATATTGGGTAGCTGTAGTAAAACCGGGTAAAATTATGTTTGAAGTAGGTGGAGTTCCTTACGAAGTAGCGAAAGAAGCTCTTAGACTTGCTGCACAAAAATTACCAGTAGTTACTAAATTCATAGTTGCTAACGATTTTGTTAAACCTCTTTAATCTTTGAATACAATGAAAAAAGCTGATATTAAAAATTTAAGCGCGGGTGATATTCAAGCTCAATTAACTGAAGCAAAAGCTCAATATTCTAAATTGAAATTGGCTCATGCAATCAGCCCAATTGAAAACCCGATCCAAATCAGAGATTTGAGAAAAACAATCGCAAGACTAAATACTGAGTTAACTAACAAACAATAATTTCATTTTACAATGGATAGAAATTTAAGAAAAGAAAGAATCGGAGTGGTTTCCAGCAATAAAATGGAAAAAACTATTGTTGTTAGTGAAACTACAAGAGTAAAGCACCCGATGTACGGTAAATTCGTTTTGAAAACGAAAAAATATACTGCACACGACGAAAACAACGAATGCACAGAAGGAGATACAGTTCTTATTCAAGAAACTAGACCTTTGAGCAAAAACAAAAGATGGAGATTAGTAAGAATCATTGAAAAAGCTAAGTAATAATGTTACAAACAGAATCAAGATTAAAAGTTGCTGATAACACAGGTGCTAAAGAAGTATTGGTTATCAGAGTTCTGGGAGGAACCAGAAGAAGATATGCTTCAGTTGGTGATAAAATCGTTGTTACTATCAAAGATTCTACACCATCAGGAAACGCTAAAAAAGGTCAGGTATCTAAAGCTGTAGTAGTAAGAACTAAAAAAGCAGTAAGAAGAAAAGATGGTTCGTACATCAAATTCGAAGACAATGCTTGTGTATTACTAAACGCAGCGGGAGAAATGAGAGGAACTCGTGTTTTCGGACCGGTTGCCCGTGAGTTGAGAGACAAAGAATATATGAAAATCATTTCATTAGCTCCTGAAGTACTTTAATTTTTAAAATTTTTAAAAGAAATGTCAAAGTTAAAAATAAAAAGAGGAGATAACGTAATCATTACTACTGGTAAGAAAGATATCAAAGGTAAGACTGGTGAAGTTATTGAAGTGATCAAAAAAGAAGGAAGAGACCCTAGAGTAGTTGTTGCAGGACTTAACATCGTTAAAAAACACGTTAAGCCTTCAGCTTCAAATCCTCAAGGAGGAATCGTTGAAAGAGAAGCTTCTATTCATATCTCAAACGTAGCTTTAGTTGGTAAAGACGGAAAAGCTATCAAAATCGGTTACAAAATCGAAGGAGATAAGAAAGTAAGAATCAACAAAAAAACGGGTGAAACTTTATAATTTTAAATAACACATGGAATATATAGCAAGACCCAAAAAAGCATATAAAGAAACGATTGTTCCAGCAATGATGGAAGAATTCGGATACAAATCAGTAATGCAGGTACCAAGACTAGAGAAAATTGTTTTATCTCAAGGTTTAGGAGATGCTACTGCTGATAAAAAGATCATCGATTATGCTGTTGAAGAATTAACGAACATCACTGGTCAGAAAGCTGTAGGTACGATCTCTAAGAAAGACGAAGCTGCTTTCAAACTAAGAAAAGGAATGCCGGTAGGTGCTAAAGTTACACTAAGAGCAAACAAAATGTATGAATTCTTAGACAGACTTACTGCTTCTGCATTGCCACGTATCAGAGATTTCTCTGGTATCAAGGCTGATGGTTTCGATGGTAGAGGAAACTACAACTTAGGGATCACTGAACAGATCATCTTCCCTGAGATCGTAATCGACAAAGTAAAGAAAATCCAAGGGATGGACATCACTTTCGTTACTACTGCGAAAACAGATAAAGAAGCTAAAGCATTATTAACTCACTTCGGTTTACCATTTAAAAAGAACTAAGAAATGGCTAAAGAATCAATGAAAGCGCGTGAGCGCAAAAGAGAAGCACTAGTTGCTAAATATGCCGCGAAAAGACAAGCTTTAAAAGAAGCAGGTGATTACGAAGCATTACAAAAATTACCTAAAAACGCTTCTCCTGTAAGATTACACAACAGATGTAAACTGACAGGTAGACCAAGAGGGTACATGAGAACTTTCGGTATTTCCAGAGTAACTTTCAGAGAAATGGCAAACAACGGTCTTATCCCGGGAGTGAAAAAAGCTAGTTGGTAACAATTAATAATTAATCCGGACAATTAAGTTGTTCAGATACTAAAGATAAAAATATCAGACCCAAGAAATTCTGAAGTCTGATATTTTACTCTTCAAGTCTTTGCAATACTGATTGTCTTTAACCAATAATTTTAAAAAAGAAAAATGGTAACAGATCCAATTTCAGATTTCCTAACAAGAGTAAGGAACGCACAAAGCGCAGGCCACAAAGTGGTGGAAATTCCTGCATCGAAAATCAAAAAGGAGATTACTAAGATTTTATTTGATCAAGGGTATATCTTAAACTACAAGTTTGAAGATAGCGCTGTTCAAGGTACAATCAAAATCGCTTTAAAGTACGATAAGCAAACCAACAAACCTGCTATTAAGTCTATTCAAAGAGCTTCAAGACCAGGTCTGAGACAGTACAAAGGTTCAGGAGAACTTCCAAGAGTACTAAACGGTTTGGGTATTTCTATCATCTCTACTTCTAGAGGAGTAATGACTGACAAGAAAGCTAGAGAAGAGAAAGTAGGCGGTGAAGTAATCTGCTATGTTTATTAATTTTTAATCAAAGGAAAATGTCAAGAATTGGTAAAGCAATTATAACAATTCCAGCAGGAGTTACGATCACTGAAAACAACGGTGTAGTAACTGCAAAAGGGCCTAAAGGAGAACTTTCTCAGGAGCTTACAGCAGGAATTACTTTAGAACAAAAAGATGGTGAACTGAACGTAAACAGACCATCTGATTCTAAACAACACAAGGCGCTTCACGGTTTGTACAGAGCGCTTATCAACAACATGATTGTTGGTGTTTCAGAAGGTTTCGAAAAGAAACTAGAACTAGTAGGGGTAGGATACAGAGCTTCTCACTCAGGACAAAAACTTGAGTTGGCTTTAGGGTTCTCTCACGGTATCGTATTAGAACTTCCAAGCGAAGTAAAAGTTGATACATTGACTGAAAAAGGTAAAAACCCAATTATTACTTTAACGTCTCATGACAAGCAACTTCTAGGAATGGTTACTGCAAAGATCCGTTCTTTCAGAAAGCCTGAGCCATATAAAGGAAAAGGTGTAAGATTCGTAGGAGAAAATGTTAGACGTAAAGCTGGTAAATCTGCTTAATAAATTATAAGAAAATGGCATTAAGTAAATTAGAAAAAAGAATAAGAATCAAAAGAAGAGTAAGAGGAAAAATCTCCGGATCTTCTGAATTGCCAAGATTATCTGTATATAAAAGTAATAAGGAAATTTACGCTCAGTTAATCGACGATAAAAGTGGAAAAACTTTAGCTTCAGCTTCTTCAAGAGAGAAGGGTGTTGATGCTAACGGCACTAAGACAGAAGTTTCTGCTGCTGTAGGTAAAGCTATTGCTGCTAAAGCGAAAGCTGCAGGAATCGAAAATATTGTATTTGATAGAAACGGATTCGTATATCACGGAAGAGTGAAAGCTTTGGCTGATGGTGCGAGAGAAGGAGGACTTAAATTCTAATCATTAAAATTTCGGAAAATATGTTAGGACTAGATAATATAGAAAGAGTAAAACCGGGAGGATTAGAACTTAAAGATCGTCTCGTAGCTGTTAACAGAGTAACAAAAGTAACTAAAGGAGGTAGAGCGTTCGGATTCTCTGCTATCGTAGTTGTAGGTAACGAGGATGGAGTTATCGGTTACGGATTAGGAAAATCTAAAGAGGTTGCTTCTGCAATTGCTAAGGCAGTTGAAGATGCTAAGAAAAACCTTGTGAAAGTTCCTGTAATGAACCACACAATTCCTCACCAGACTACTGCTAGATACGGTGGTGCAGATATCTTCTTAAGACCTGCTTCTCACGGTACAGGGCTTATCGCCGGAGGTGCGGTAAGAGCGGTATTAGAGTCTGCTGGTATTCACGATATCCTATCAAAATCTAACGGATATTCAAACCCGCACAACGCGGTGAAAGCTACTTTCTAAGCGATATAGGATATCAGAAGACCAGAAGAAATTGCTAGAATGAGAGGAGTTTCTTTAACTAAAGTGTTTAACGGTTAATATTTAAAACAATGGCAACAATCAAAGTAAAGCAAGTAAGAAGCGCTATTGGTAGAACAAAAACCCAAAAGAGAACGCTTGAAGCATTAGGACTTAAGAAACTTCACCAAGTTGTAGAACACGAAGCTACTCCTTCTATCTTAGGAATGATAGCTGCAGTTAGTCATTTACTTGAAGTTCAAAAATAATTTTTAAACAAAATTTAAAATGAATTTAAATAACATAAAACCTGCTGCAGGTTCTACTTTTAATTCTAAAAGAATTGGTAGAGGACAAGGTAGTGGAAAAGGAGGTACTGCTACAAAAGGACATAAAGGACAGAAAGCAAGAGCTGGTTATTCTCAGAAGATCGGTTTTGAAGGAGGTCAGATGCCTTTACAAAGAAGATTACCTAAATTCGGATTCAAAAACGTAAACAGAAAAGAGTTTAGAGCGATCAACCTAGATTCTATCCAGACTTTAATCGAGAACAAATCTATTACAGGTGAGATCACGAAAGATGTTTTGATAGCAAACGGTTTAGCTTCTAAAAACGAATTAGTGAAAATTATGGGTAGAGGAGAATTGAAATCTGCGGTTTCAATCTCAGCTGACAAATTCACTAAATCTGCCGAAGAACTTATCACTAAGGCAGGTGGAAAAGCAATTACCTTATAATAGTAACTAATGAAAGAATTTATACAAACCTTAAAAAATATTTGGAGCTTAAAGGAACTTAGAGATAAAATTCTCTTCACTTTAGGTATTATCCTTGTGTATAGATTCGCATCTTATATCTCTCTGCCTGCAATTAACCTTGCAGAAGTGGGAGATCTCTTAGAGCATTATAAAAATCAAGGCGGAAACAAGCAAGGAGCAGGTCTTCTTGGCTTGCTTTCGTCATTTACGGGAGGAGCTTTCAGCCACGCTTCCGTGATGGCGTTAGGAATCATGCCTTATATTTCTGCTTCTATTATTGTTCAGTTGATGGGGATGGCTATTCCTTATCTTCAGAAACTTCAGAAAGATGGAGAGTCAGGTAGAAATACATTGAACCAAATTACAAGATGGTTAACTATCGGAGTTTGTTTAGTACAGGCACCTTCTTATTTAACTTCTATTACTCAATTATTCTTACCATATGCTCAGTTCCAATCTGCATACTATGTAGAACCAAATTCTATCATGTTCTGGCTGCCAAGTATCGTTATTTTGGTTGCCGGTTCAGTATTCGCGATGTGGTTGGGTGAAAAAATCACCGACAAAGGTATCGGAAACGGTATCTCCATCCTTATTATGGTGGGGATTCTTTCAAGATTACCTGAAGCATTCGTACAGGAAATGGCCGTGCAGAACGGAAAAGGAGGAATGGGATCTATCATGATCCTTATTGAAGTATTGTTCTGGATGTTGGTGGTTCTTTTGGCCGTGATCTAATCGGTTGCAGTTAGAAAAATTCCAATTCAATATGTAAGCAGAGCTCAAGCAAGAGGAGGTGTAAACAGAAATCTTATGCAAGGAGCAAGACAGTGGATTCCACTAAAAGTTAATGCTGCCGGTGTAATGCCGATTATCTTTGCTCAGGCACTGATGTTCGTACCCGGTTTATTAACGAAAGTAGACGAGTCTAATACTTTTCTTGCAGGTTTCAAGAATGTTTTTAGCTGGCAATACAATGTATTGTTTGCGCTATTAATTATTATTTTCTCATTCTTCTATACTGCGATCACAATTCCGGTAAACCAAATGGCTGATGATTTGAAGAGAAACGGAGGTTTAGTACCGAAGGTAAGACCCGGAAAAGAGACCGCTGATTATTTAGATGATATTTTATCAAAAATTACCTTGCCTGGTGCAATATTTTTATCTATCTTTGCAGTCCTTCCGGCAATAGTACACGGAAGCTTTGTTCAGACAGATGCGTTCGCCCTATTTTTCGGGGGAACATCACTATTGATTATGGTGGGAGTAATTTTAGATACTGTTCAACAGATTAATACATATCTGCTGAACCATCATTATGATGGCTTAATGCAGTCTAAATTATCAAGAACGACTGGATATTAATTTATGGCGAAACAAAAACATATTGAACAAGATGGCGTGATCGTGGAAGCACTTTCGAACGCCATGTTCCGTGTAGAACTGGAAAATGGGCATGTCCTTATTGCACATATTTCAGGGAAAATGAGAATGCATTACATTAAACTTTTACCCGGAGATAAGGTAAAATTAGAAATGTCTCCTTATGATTTAACGAAGGGGAGAATTACATTTAGATATTAAAAACAATCTGCCAAATGGATCGCATGTTCCATTTGGCTATTGTTGAAAAATAAATACTAGCAATGAAATCGTGAGATTCCATTAGTGGTAAAAAAATAAATATTTTCAAATGAAAGTTAGAGCATCAATTAAAAAAAGAAGTGCTGATTGCAAAATCGTACGCAGAAAAGGTGTACTGTTTGTAATCAACAAGAAGAACCCAAAATTTAAACAAAGACAAGGCTAACATTAAATTATGGCGAGAATTGCAGGTATTGATTTACCAAAAAACAAAAGAGGCGTTATCGGTTTAACTTACATCTACGGAATCGGAAGAAGCACTTCTTCAGAAATCCTTAAAGCTGCCGGTATCAGCGAAGATAAGAAAGTCAACGAATGGAATGACGATGAATTGGCTGCAATCAGAACATATATCTCTGAAAACATTAAAGTAGAAGGAGAATTGAGATCTGAAGTGCAATTGAACATCAAGAGATTGATGGACATAGGATGCCAACGAGGAATACGTCACAGACTAGGATTACCTTTAAGAGGCCAGAGAACGAAAAACAACTCTAGAACCCGTAAAGGAAAGAGAAAAACTGTTGCTAACAAGAAAAAAGCTAGTAAATAATCGTTAGGAATTATGGCAAAACAAACTAAAGTAGTTAAGAAAAGAAAAGTAAAAGTTGAAGCTATTGGTGAAGCACATATTCAGGCTTCTTTCAATAACATCATCATTTCTTTAACAAATAAAAACGGAGAGGTTATCTCTTGGGCTTCTGCTGGTAAAATGGGCTTCAGAGGTTCTAAAAAGAATACTCCATTTGCTGCTCAGATGGCAGCTGAAAATTGCTCTGCTGTAGCTCACGAAGCTGGACTAAGAAGAGTAAAGGTGTTTGTAAAAGGGCCTGGTGCAGGTAGAGAATCTGCTATCAGATCTATTCACAATTCAGGAATTGAAGTTAGCGAAATCATTGATGTGACTCCTATGCCGCACAATGGATGTAGACCACCAAAAAGAAGAAGAGTTTAATTTTTAGAATTTACCCATTATGGCAAGATATATTGGACCTAAAACTAAGATTGCTAGAAAGTTTGGTGCTGCAATCTACGGAGATGACAAAAACTTCGAGAAAAGAAAAAACCAACCGCCAGGACAACACGGTCCTAACAAAAGAAGAGGTGCTAAAAAATCTGAATATGCAGTTCAGCTAGCTGAAAAGCAAAAAGCTAAATATACTTACGGTATTTTAGAAAGACAATTTGCTAACTTATTCGACAAAGCACACAGAAGTAAAGGTGTAACAGGTGAAGTTCTATTACAACTTTGCGAATCTAGATTGGATAACGTAGTGTACAGATTAGGTTTTGCTAAAACAAGATCTGCTGCTAGACAATTGGTTTCTCACAGACACATCACTGTGAATGGAGAACTGGTAAATATTCCATCTTATTTGCTAAAAGCTGGTGACGTAATCGCTGTAAGAGCAAAATCTAAGTCTCTTGAAGTTGTTACCAACGCATTAGCTTCTAAAGCAAATTATGAGTGGTTACAATTCAACGATGAGAAGAAAGAAGGTACTTTCATTTCTGCTCCTGAGAGAATCCAAATTCCGGAAGACATCAAGGAACAGCTTATCGTCGAACTTTACTCTAAATAATTTTTTAATCAAATTTTTGCTCAACCCAATAATATGGCAATTTTACAATTCATAAAACCCGATAAAGTAATTTTACTTAACTCTGATGAATTTAGAGGTCAATTTGAATTCAGACCACTAGAACCAGGTTTCGGGCTTACAATCGGTAATGCTTTGAGAAGAGTGTTGCTTTCTTCTCTGGAAGGTTATGCTATTTCATCTATCAAAATAGAAGGTGTAGAGCACGAATTTTCAACTATTCCAGGAGTAATCGAAGATGTTACCGAAATTATTCTTAACCTTAAGCAGGTAAGATTAAAGGCTACGGCAGAAAACCAGGCTAATGAGCAGGTTGTTGCCAAAGTTTCGGGTCAAACGGTTATTACTGCTGGAGATTTAGGGAAGTCTATCAACGGATTTGAGGTACTGAACCCGGATCTTGTGATCTGCAACCTAAACAGTGATGTAACTTTCGAAATTACTTTCAACATAGAAAAAGGAAGAGGGTATGTTCCTTCTGAACAAAATAAGTCAAACAATGCACCGGTAGGTACTATTGCGATCGACTCTATTTTCACGCCAATTAAGAAAGTACAATACAGCATTGAAAATTATCGTGTAGAGCAAAAAACAGACTACGAAAAACTTGTATTAGATATAGAAACTGACGGATCTATCAATCCTCAGAATGCTTTAACAGAAGCTTCCAAGATATTAATTTATCACTTCATGTTGTTCTCTGATGAGAGAATCACTCTTGAAACAGAAGCCGTGAAAGCATCTATCCAATACGATGAAGAAACTCTTCATACAAGACAATTACTTAAGTCTAAATTAGCAGATATGGATCTTTCCGTAAGAGCCCTGAACTGTCTGAAAGCAGCTGAAGTAGAAACTCTTGGAGAATTGGTTTCTTACAGTAAGTCTGATTTGATGAAATTCAGAAATTTTGGTAAAAAATCTTTGACAGAACTAGAAGAATTAGTGCATTCAAAAGGTCTTAACTTCGGTTTCGACGTTGCAAAATATAAGTTAGACGCTGATAAATAATTAATAATGAGACACGGTAAAAAATTCAATCACTTAGGAAGAACGGCTTCTCACAGAAGTGCTTTACTTTCTAATATGGCTTGTTCTCTAATTGAGCATAAAAGAATCAACACTACTGTTGCTAAAGCTAAGGCTTTGAGAGTATATGTTGAACCTCTATTAACAAAAGCAAAAGAAGATACTACACACAATAGAAGAATTGTTTTTTCATATCTTCAAAATAAGGAAGCAGTTACTGAATTGTTCAGAACTGTAGCTCCTAAAATCGCTGAAAGAAATGGTGGTTATACAAGAATCATCAAAACAGGTTTCAGACCAGGTGATGCTGCTGATATGGCTCTTATAGAGCTGGTAGATTTCAACGAGCTTTACAATCCTAATGCTGAAGAGAAAAAAGCTACAAGAAGAAGCAGAAGATCTACAACTGCTAAAAAAGCAGAAACTGTAGTTGCTGAAGCTCCTGTAGTAGAAGAAAAAGCAGAAGCTCCAAAGGCTGAAGCTGCAGACTCTACTGAGGAAAAAACTGAAGAATAATATTCATCAGATATAAATAAAAACCGTTCAGATTTTCTGAACGGTTTTTCGTTTTATGGATAATATTCGTATTTATGATTTTTAGTTCCTTTATTACATTATTGTATAGTTTTATTTTATAAATTAGTGAAAAACAAAAATCACGATGGAAAAATTAAAAACAAAAACTATTCTGTTTTTTATTTTGTTATGGGGAGTATTCTTTTTTTCCCAAAGCACCCAAAAATCTTTTGAAATTAAAAACGGTCAGTTTCTATTAAATGGGAAATCGATCGAGATCCATTCCGGAGAAATGCACTATCCCAGAGTTCCTAAAGAATATTGGAAACATCGTTTATTAATGATGAAAGCGATGGGACTGAATGCTGTTGCAACCTATGTCTTTTGGAACTATCATGAAGAAGTGCCGGGAAAATGGGATTGGTCCGGACAAAAGGACCTAAAACAATTCATTAAAACAGCTGAAGAGGTTGGTTTGTATGTCATCCTTCGTCCTGGTCCTTATGTTTGTGCAGAATGGGAATTTGGAGGATATCCATGGTGGCTTCAAAATATTAAAGGATTAAAAATAAGAGAAGACAACGAACAGTTTTTAGAAAGAAACCGACAATATCTTTCTCAATTGTATAATCAGGTAAAAGATCTGCAAATCACAAAAGGAGGTCCGATTATCATGGTACAGGCAGAAAACGAATTTGGACTTTTTGCATTTCAGCGAAAAGATATTTCTAAACAACTGCATAGATCTTATGTTAATAAAATTGTCAAACAAATTAAAGATGTAGGTTTTAATGTTCCGATGTACACTTCTGATGTTTCAGATTTCTTTGAAGGCGGTTACATTGATGGGGCTTTGCCCGCAGCTAATGGTGAAAAAAATATTGATAAATTAAAAACAGTTGTCAACAAATTCCATGAGAATAAAGGTCCTTATATGATTGCAGAATTTTACCCGGGCTGGCTGATGCATTGGGGAGAAGGTTTCCCAAGAACAAGAATAAGAGAAACAGTACAACTGACCGAGAATTTTCTGAAAAATGGAATTTCATTTAATTATTACATGATTCACGGCGGAACAAATTTTGGCTACACTTCTGGTGCAAATTATAATAAAGAACACGATATTCAGCCGGATCTTACATCTTATGATTACGATGCACCTATTTCAGAAGCAGGTTGGCGAACACCAAAATATGATTCGATTCGTAATGTAATGGCAAAGTATTCTAAGGAAAAACTTCCTGAAGTACCAGCGCCGATTAAAACAATTTCAATACAAAATATCAAGTTTGATAAACTATATAATTTATTTGATTATTCTAAAACACAGGAAACGGTAAAAGCGGAAAAGCCTTTAACTTTTGAAGAATTAAACCAGGGGTATGGCTATGTTTTGTACCGTCATCATTTTGATGAAGCCATCAATGGTAAACTTGATGTAAGCGGATTGAGAGATTATGCAACGGTTTATCTCAATGGTAAAAAAATGGGTGAACTGAACCGGTTTTTCAACAACTATGAAATGTCAATTGAAATTCCTAAGAATTCCAACTTAGAAATTTTGGTAGAAAATTGGGGACGGATAAATTATGATGCTCAAATTAATCAAAATACAAAAGGAATTATTTCACCAGTGAAAATTGACGGTAAGGAAATCAATGGGATGTGGGAAATGACGAAACTTCCTTTTCCTGATCATTTTGCTTCTTCTATCAAAACAAAACCAATAAATCCTGATGCCTATCAACAATTGACAAACTTACCGACAATTTATCGTGGAGAATTTGATGTAAATGAAACTGGAGACACTTTCATTGATGTGCAGAATTGGGGAAAAGGATTGATTTTCATTAATGGTAAAAACCTCGGAAGATTTTGGAGAGTTGGTCCTCAACAGACTTTATACATTCCCGGAGTTTGGTTAAGAAAGGGCAAAAATGAGATTGTTATTTTTGATCAGATTAATGAAAATATTCAGAAGTCTGTTTCTACAATAGAAGAGCCGATTTTAAATGTATTAACAAGATAAAATCTAGACACAAAAAATCCGACTTAAATAAAGTCGGATTTATATTTAAATTAAATTTTCGTTTTTACCAGTTGAATAATGTTATTTCCTTGATCCAAAATCAGGCTGTCGCCTTTTACAGTTGCTTTCATATCCATTTTTTCGTATGTAGTTTCGTCTCCTTTAGATTCTATTTTATTTAGGATAAAAGTTTTATTATTACTTCTGACACTCATTGTTTTTTCTTCATAGTTGAAAACTACTTTTACAAGGCTTCCATCGGTAGCTTTATAAACGTAATCTGTTTTCAAATATTTTTTCCCATTCACATCAGTTTCATAATGAATGGTGGAATCTACCTTTCCGTTATCTGCTAATATGGCTCCTGAGCTGTCTGATTTTAGCACATTTTTATTTCCACTTTCAGTTTTTTTACAGCTTATTACTGATAAAGCAATTGCTGAAAACCCGATTAAAAACCCTTTTTTCATGATATTTTTTTTTGTTATATTGATTATTTAATATGATAAATAGTAAAAAAAATTGATTAAATTTAGTAAAAATAAAAACTAAACCAATAAACGGAAACTCGAACTTTAAAATTACACAAACGTGTAATTGATTCTCCTCTATTTTCTGTTGAAATTTGTCTTAAACAAAAACAAAAACATGAGCATTTCCATAGCCATAGTAGAAGACGAAAAAAACTACAACAATGCGTTGAAGAAGGTCATCAATTATCAGAATGACATGAAAGTTGTTGCCCAGTTTTTTGATGGGAATGAAGCCTTGAAAAATCTTTCCGATATTTCTCCGGATGTTGTGATGATGGATATCCAGCTGCAGGATATGCTTGGGATAGAAATTATCGAGAAACTGCGAAAGGAAATGCCGAAGACACAATTTATTATGTGTACAAGTTTTGAGGATGACGATAAAATTTTTAATTCGTTAAAAGCCGGTGCGACGGACTATCTTATCAAAGGTGAAAGTATGGACAAAATCCTTTCCTCAATCCGTGATGTCTATCATGGCGGAGCTCCGATGAGTTTTTCAATTGCCAGAAAAGTTCTACAGCACTTTGAAAGAAAACTCCCGGAAATAAAAGGCTTCGATGAACTCACCGATCGTGAGAAAGAAATTCTGGAACTTTTGGCTCAAGGCCTGCTCTACAAAGAAATCGCCGACAAAAAATTCATCAGCATCGATACCGTAAAAAAACACGTCGGAAATATCTACAGAAAACTTCACGTTAACAATAAAGTGGAGGCTATTAATAAATTTAACCATTTTAAAAACTAAGAATTATGAGAACCATTAAACTATTGAATGTAATTTTTGGCTTGATGCTATGCCTTGGAATTATAAGCTGTAAAAAATCTGTGGAAAAAGATAAAGCTCCCGAATTTAGTATAGTAAGGGATACTATAAATTTGAAAACAGGAAGTACAATTGTAAAAATTAATATTAAAGAATTAGTTTCAGAGATTCCTGATGATGTAGCCAAAGAGTATATAAAAAAATATGAAGAAATATTTACAGATGAAGAAAAATTTCCTGGAGCTTATATAATTGATAAAAAAGCATATAACAAAATACTAAATGATGATAATCCACGGAATTTATGCAAGATTATTTTAACAGAAAAAGATAGTGTGCTAAATTTACTCTATCAAAATGGAAAAGGAGGGAAATTTAGATTTAATTTAAATGAATATACTCCTGTTTCCGATACTGATTATACTAATATGGAGCATAATTTTAATCAGAACTTATATGGTGTCATGAACTCAAGAATTACAACTTTAAATAGTACTCTTAAAAATAACACTAAGGAAATTTACATCCCTATAGAAGATCTTAAGAAGATACAACCGGTGGATAAAAATGACTATATATTTCTTTTTCCGGGTATAATAACAAGAGATACTACTAAGCCGGGTTCAACTTTAAAAAATCAGCAAAATTATATAACACTAATTGTAGGGCTTTGGAGATTTGACGGTTCAGCACTTGTTCTAAAGAAAGTGACGATTTTTTATGATAATTTCTGTGTGTCACCACCAAACAATTGCTAAGTGTTCTATCTATACATTTTAATAATTTCCCTTTGTCTTGCAGTTTCAATTATCAATAAAGCTGCGAGACAAAGATTTTTATGGATTTATTTTGCATTTATTTTATTATCTGAGATTTTAATATTTACAAAGATTCTGGATAATAATTTTTACAATAGGGCAAACTGTATCCATATCATTTTTATTTGTTGGTATTTTTACAAAGAATTTTTAGATAGGAAAATTTATAGAATATTATTAACAATAATCTCATTAATTAATTTCGGATTACTATTTAAACCGAATATTCTAAAAATCGATACAAATATTTTTAAAAGTTTTGTATTTATATTTCTAAGTATAGATTGGTTTGCCAATCAAATTAGAAAACCTGATGAAACTCTAATTTATCAGAAAATGACATTTTGGATTTCATCAAGTATTTTGCTTTGGAGTACAATATTTATTATTAGAGTTATTCCGGGACAGTTTTTTGCAGAATTAGATATGGATTTTTTGCTACTAATTAATCATCTTTATCAAATAATTACCATAATTTCTTATTTACTTTTTTTTAAAAGTCTTTTTTGTAAGCAATGATCCAAACAAATGAAGATATAAAGCTGATGTACATTATTATTTTTTTAATAATGTTGGTTTTCGTTGGTTTCATCATTTTTGTTGTTTTGATGTACAACAGAAGACAACTCCTCTACATAAAAGAAAAACAACTCAAAGAATCCGAGCACCAAAACCAGCTCCTCCAGAAAGAACTCGAAAAACAAAAATTGATAGAGCAGGAACGTGAAAGAATTTCCCATGATATGCACGACGATCTTGGAGCAGGAATTTCCGCCTTGAAACTTCAGGCCGAATTTTTAAAACAAAAAGCCGAAGACGGAGAACTAAAAAACGATATCGATGAACTCCTGAAAACCTCCGAAGAGATGAATCTTTCTATGAGAGAAATGCTTTGGAGCCTGAATTCCGGGAATGATATACTGGGAAGTTTTATCGATTATTCAAAAATGTATGCTTATAATTTTCTTAAAAAAACGAAAATTCAGCTTATCAGCGAAAGTGAAAATATAATTCCCGAAACAACCATTACGACCGAACAAAGAAGGAATTTGTTTCTATGTTTAAAAGAAGCATTAAATAATGCATACAAGCACAGCCGATCCAGTCAACTAAAACTTTCGTTTATACAAAAAGATAAAGAGTTCACAATGAAAATCTCAGACAACGGAATCGGACTCAACGAAGAAAAAGCCGAAGGAAACGGACTCAGAAATATGAAACGCAGAATGCAGGATCAAAATGGGCATTGTGAAGTATCCACCGAAAACGGGACTCATTTGTCTTTCCGGATAGATTTATAATTAATTTTTAAACTTATAACAGCAGCATCATTTTATGGTGCTGTTTTTTTGTTGCAGAATCACCCGTTTGTGTAATTGACATAAAGCTTTTTTAAATAGAACTTTGATGTATAAAACTAAAAAACTAATAACCATGAAAACTAAAATTTTATTTCTGATTATTCTGCTTTTTTATGGCAAAGAATATGAAATACTTGCTCAAAATAATA
>CBFGVN010000010.1:0-23823 GCA_965651845.1 uncultured Chryseobacterium sp.
CACATCACAGATCCAGCTAAAAGGTGGAAAAATCTATTGGCTTGCAGTATTTGAATTTGAAAAAGAAGAACACATTTTACAACCCGAAATCATCGCAGAAGCTTCCCTGTCTCTGGAACATCCTATCGTAGCAAAAATTGGCAATGTGCGAATCAATATCGGCTCGAAAGAGGAGTTTTTATACCGCAGGCTCGCCATTCAGGCAAGTCAAAAGAGGATTCAAGCTGGTGTATCCTATGCTCGTTCCGGAAAAGGTGCCAAACGCAAACGAAAGGCACTTTATAAAACAGAAAATTTGGAAAGCAGGTATGTAAGCTATCGGCTTCATGTGTACAGCCGGAAGCTCATTGATTTCTGTATTAAGCAACAGGCTGGCACACTTATTCTTAAAAATCAAGAAGACAAAATCGGGATTGCAAAAGAACAGGAATTTGTGTTACGCAACTGGAGTTATTATGAATTGCAGACTAAAATAAAATATAAAGCAGAAAAAGCTGGTATTGAATTAATCATTGGATAACTAAAAAAAAATAACGAGGGTGCTTGTACACCCGTAGGGTGAGGTCAAAAGCACTCACTAAATACTCATTAAGTATATACAACGGCGTGGGTCACTTTTTTACCTATTATTAAGAAACACAAAATACATCAGGGAAGAAATGTTAAACGTTTTAGGGAAATGCTGGGGATTAAGCAAGAAGCTTTGGCTTTTGACTTGGGGGAAGACTGGAACCAGAAGAAAATTTCTTTACTGGAAGAAAAGGAAGTCATTGAAGATCCATTGCTTCAAAAGATAATTGAAGTATTGAAAATTCCTGTGGAAGTTTTTCAGAATTTTGATGAAGAGTAGATTGTCAATATTATTTCTAATACTTTTCATGATTTTCAAGGATAATGCAATTGCTTCTGCTATGAATTATCAATGCAGTTTTAACCCAATGGATAAAGTCATCCAGCTCTACGACAAAAAAATTGCTTTATATGAGCGTATGTTGAAAGGAAAAGATGGCAAGGCTGGAAAAATTGATTAGTAAACAATAATATAAATAAACGAGAGGCTTAATCATCTGATTAAGCCTCTTTTTTGTAGAGCAAAAAAATTTAATAATTTAAATTGACGAGTATAATTGTCAGATTAAGTCGTGGCTATTACAAATAATTCAAAGAGATTGTATTTAATTTAATACAATCTCTTTTTTTGCAATTACCTTTTATTCCAAATAATATCAAATTCTTCCTTTGTGATAAAGTCAGATTTTGATACCTCAAGTTCATCGAGAGATTGGTCATATAACATTGATTCCCCTTGAATAGGGTTTTCCAATGTTAAATAGACTTTTCCTTCCGAGGCTATTTCAATTTGCCTAACCGCTTTTCCCTCTTGAAAATGTAGATAAAATAGTATTCCTTCCTCCTCCCAATATTTTCTTAAAAATAATTCTTGCATATTAATTGTGGCTTAAAAATCGACGGTTCATGATTGATAAGTATAATAATATCTTAAAGCATATCCATCTAAGTTTGCTGTTTGTACTATATTGAGAACGAATAATTATTTAGATTTTATTAATAACGAATTGTTGAATTCCGTTTCATTATCTTATTTGTGCTCGTAGTAAATTAATTTCTTCAATTAATTTTGGAATAACATTTCGTGCCATCGCAATAAAATCTTGATCATTGGGCTTAATTTTTATAAATTCTATATCATAATCTCTATTTTCTATTCCTCCCGTCATTATAAAACTTGACCCTGACTCAAAATCTCTTCCCTCAATATAGGAAATCCATGGAGCGTCTGTTGCTTTATTACATATTTCAAGGATGTTCTCTAATTCTAACTGTGTCATAATTTTTATTTTAAAGGATTCTTTATTGTAGGATTAAACAGTTGTTCTGCTTGTTTCGCTGTTATTCCTGATAATGTAGAATGAAAAGGATTGTTTTTAGTTGGAGAAGCTGTAACTTTCCCTCCAAGTGCTTCAATTTGGCTAACTGTTGTTGTTCCAATTTTTCCATTTGGTATACCGGCAGATAATTCTTTTACACTTAAACCACTAGCACTATTTACAGAAACACCATTTAGAAGTCCGTCTGCATCAACTATTACACCCGAACCATTCTCAAACTGACATGCTAAACATGTTCCTCCTCGCACAACATTAGCATCAGAGCCTGCACCCATTATAGTGCTCATTTCTGCCTTAGAAAGAGCCTTCATTTCTGCTTCTACGGCTTCTTTAGCAGCAAGTTCCACACCTTCCTCTACAAGCTCCGTTCCAATGGTTTTAATACCTCCTTTTATAATTGACCCAGCACCTAAAGTAGCAACATCCAATGCTAGACCACCAACACCTAGACCAAACTGCACCCAGTTCCCATCTCTTGCACCCTCATAAATATCTAGCCCACTTCCGACAATAGGCACAAAGTTGGCTCCAAACCGTGCTGCTTCTCCTAAGCTAAATCCTGCAGAACCAAGGGTTGCAGAAGACAGCTCGGGAGTAGAAGCCTTTCCTTGCACTGTAACTTCTTGAATTCCAAGCCCATTTAATCCGTCACTCCATTGAATAACAGAATCTACCCCTCCATTATTAGGGTCAGGAAAACTGGCAATAGAACCTGGATCTGGCAATTCAGTCAATCTTATCATTTCCAACCCTTCCAATTCCCTTGCATCGATTACCCTGTTTTCTGAGAAATTGTAATGCGATTGGTAGGCGTAAGCTTCCGAAAGAGGGTCAACATTAAAAAACCTACCCACATCTGGCATATAATTCCTCCATTTGAAGGAGTAGAAACCAGTTTCTTGTAACTCCTGTTCTTGATATTTGTAATTCTTATAGCTACCCTGCCCAAAGAATGCTGTTCCCGATTTTAAATGATTCATCCCAAAAGGGTAATAATCATTCATGTCTGTAATTTCAATAGCACCCACGCTGTTTCGAGCAAAACTTAATCTCGCATTTCCAGCTTGATCTTTGTACTGGTAAATATACTGATCTTTTTTATAATCATAGAAGCCCTCAGCAGTTGGGAAAAATTGTAAGTCGGGATCTTTTGTTGTTGTAAGGGTAGTATTAGTTAAATTAAAAGTTTCTAATGAAAAAGCCTGCTTTTCCATCGCTCTTGCAGATTCCAATGAAGCGAACATTTCTGGATCACCACCACCTGGAGGAGTTCCCGGATTTGTTAAATATTGGAAGCCATCAAGATAGTCTACAATTTTTGTATTCGTTATACTTCCTGTAAGCCCAAAGGTTGTGGTTGCATTTGTTTTGCTCAGTTTCTCACCATCGGCTCTGTATTTAGTATCCAGAGCTACAGATTCATTACTATATTTACTAAACTCCAAATGATTCGGAAGATTGAGGTGATTATACTTTATAATACTTATGCCTTTATCTGGCATATCGATCATATTCCCGTTGATGTCATAATGGATTTCCTCTCCGCCTCCTTCATAACCTGTATAGTTATTCGCATTGTCGTTAATAGTGGTAAGCTTGTTACCACCTCCAGCATAGTTATATTGCAGATTGTCAATTAAGGTAGCAGTCGTATTTCCATATTCTACTACTGAAGTTCTGTACAAATTTGTAATATTACCGTTGAGATCATATCCTAAAGACTCGGTATTCTCTTTACTGTATGGATTATTCGGATTCTGATAATATCCTGCCGTAAGCCTGTTTAACTTATCATAAGAATATCCATACCTTTTAGGTGTTAAAGAAGGATAGACCCCTGGTGTTTCCACTGCTCTCCAGTCTACTTCGGCAATGTTCCCGTTATATCTTGGGACAACATTTTTTCCCGAAAATAATACCGGATCAGGATTGTCGATTCCCTGCTTTTCATTGTATCTTATTTTATATGAAAAAAGTTTCCCTCCTAAATCAGGTAGGCTCATCTGACTTTTGTTAATATTTGTCAGCCAACCTCGGATATTGTAGTCGTAGTCAATACTTTGAAGGTTGTTTCCGATTTTTTTATTTTTAAGCTGGGACAATTCATTGTAAGAATTCTCTGCCAGCAGTTCTTCTGGCTTGTCATCTACCTGGTGGTAATGTTGTAGAAGTCTGTTCTGGTTGTCATATACAAATCTTTCTTTTACCGTTACAGCAATATTTCCCTGTTTTCTTAGATGATAGGTATTTGTATTCTGAACGACTCCCGCAAAATCCAGCTTAGATTCCGTTTTGGTGTATCCACCCAAATGGTTGATGGAATAAGAACCTATAATTCTTCCTTTTTTGTCGTAATAGCTGTAATTTTTCGTCCAGTTGTCGTCTTCAATGTTTTTAACCAAACTCATTACAGGAAGGCTTTTGGTACTTAATCCTTCCGTTGTGGGTGTTTCGGTCAATGTCGCTTCCCCTAAAATATTGGTGGGAAAAGCAGGATTGAAACTGTACTCCGGATAAGAGTCATAATAGTTTAATGACAATAAAGTAACCCAATGGGAAGAATTAGGCCAGCTTCCGTCCGGATTATTATAATAGACATCAATTCCCTGTCTGTTAAAAAAAGGAGTATTAATTCTGGTAACATTATTTGCTCCAAAAGTATCTACAGTTGCCTGTTCCACACTTCTCTGATATCCTGTTCCAATCCCTGTAATAGCAACTCTTCCGAATTGGTCATACTTGGTGTAGAGCCATTGTCCTTTATCCTTTAAAACAGTATCTTGAGTTCCTACAAGCCTATCCTGTTTATCATACAGCATATATTCCCAGCTTTTTCCGGGCAATTTCTTTTCGACCAATCTTCTTTTTTTATCATAATGAAATTGATAACAAAGATTGTCAATGACTGTTGGCGTTAAAGAAGAACCTGCTGCTAATGGAGGAATAATATAAGCCAAACGATCGGAGTTATCGTATACATAATATGTGTCAAGATTGTTGACGCCGTCGTTATTCCTAATTAAAATGACTTGCCCTAACAGATTCTTAAATAGTATTCTCTCATTTCCATCTTCATCTTTTACTGCAATCTTGTGTAACTGACCCACATTATAAGAACCAGCCAAATTAATAGTGAAATTTGTAACACCGTTGACCCAGTTAGTTGATGTCACATACTTTTTAACTTCTCCATCTGCATTGGTATCGACAGTATATTTGATAGGCTTATCTGCCCAATCATTTCCTACATTTACTTGTTGCTGAAGTCTATCTAAAGGCGAATTTTCAAAAATCTTTTCGGCATATACTTTCTCCCCACCATAAAAAGACGAAGCATTTGCCAATGGAGATTGATAAAAACCACCATTTTGGGTACCCGCTTGGGGAATAGGAAGATAAGTTTTTGCCAGTTTACCTGAAACATTATATTCCATGTGGGTTACTAGGTCATTGCCTTGCGTTGTACTTTTGACATTGATAATTTGTTTAGTTCTTCCTAAACCATCGAAGTACTTAACAATTTGAAGCTGCTTAGCTGTTTGACTGCTCGTAGTAACTGGTTCTAAATACGTCTTTTTTTGTATGTAATTTTCTGTTGGACTTAATTGTGCATGGAGCAAACCTGAAAGTAGCAAAACTCCATAATATATAACTCTCTTTCTCATCTTTGTTTAGTTTATAGGAAAAAATAGTTCGTAATTGTATGATGTATTATTTGGAGGAATAGTTCCTAAATGTGTTTTCAATATAATCTCGCCATCGGCCTTAATCGTGTAATAAACTTGTCCGTTGTATGAAGAATAATCCTGTGCTGGCTTACAAATTCCATTTATAGTTGCTACTTTTACTCCCGTGCTATTCCAAGGCAAATTTGTTGAGTTCGATCCTGTTGAATAACCAAAAGATACCTTAAAATAAGAATTAGGAGCAACTGAAACACTTCCGCCACCACTTATACCCAAAGATGAATTAAAGGATAGCGAACAAGAAATAGAAGTACATGTTCCATTTATATTAGCTACATTCTGTCCATTAGTATTAATATCATTTTGTGCTTTTTGATCGGCATCTGCTTGGTTTATTATTGATGTATACTGACCATCAGGCACTGTGTAGGTATAAGTACCCCCTAAAGCACTTGAGCCACAATTGTTTCGAGTAAACAACTGGCTTTTTGCTACATTATAATATAATGCAGGTGCATAGTTGTATTTATATTCTTCAATAATTTCTCCATTGGCATTTACACTTTTTTCTAATTTACCTGTTTCATCGTATAGGTAAGATGTTCTGATACCTGATGGAGGAGTTATACTTTTAGCTCCTATCAACGGATCGTAGGTATAGGTTGTCATCTGATAATCTTTAAATGCAGGGCTTATTCTGAAATTGTTTAAAGATGTTAATAATTGTAGTTCACTATTATTATTAATATCTAAATCTGACTTTTTAACAATATCACTCTGTAAATAAATATTAGGATCATTATTAGGGGAAAGTCCTAACGCTGACATAACCTCCTGGTATCTTGCACCTTCTACCTTGACAATTGGCAAAGTTTGATGATATCCGTAGAGTATCGTTGTATAGATTCCATCTTTATTTTTAGTTTCAATAGAATTACCTTTGGAATCATACAGAGTATACTGGACTCCGTCTTCATACAGATTATCTTCCGGTATTAAATGGACTGTTTTTTCTGGCAGTAATTGATTTTGTGCTGGATCATTTTGATTGTATATATATTTATATTTTACAAATTCTTCTGCTACCTTACTATTATTTTTATACTTGTTTTTCCCAATAATCATCCGATTGACCCTTTCATCCGCAGCTATTTGCTGATCATATTGCTCGCCTTGTTCTGATACGTAGAGATTTTCAGTTTTATAAGTTACATCACCTCGGGTGGTTAAAACTGACTTCAGTAGATTTGAGCTATCAATGAAATTAAATTTCTCATTAGTAACTATATTTCCGGTTTGATTATATAAAACAGCGTTTGTCTCGATAATATTATTTCTATAACGTTTGTTAGTTGCCATATCTGGCTCAGTAGTACCGGCAATAGCACTAGTATAAGCATTAAAGGGATAGTATGAGCCGAAGTATTTTTCTCCCTTGACTAAAGGATAAGTTGTAGGGTAATCTTTAACTTCGTTTGAATAGTTAAATGTTTCTTCTTTTAGTTTTTTATTTGTGTTATCAAAATATGTCCTAGTCAACGGAAGACCAATAAATTCTTGTCTCAACCTATATTTCCACGTAAAATCGCCACTAGGATAATAATATCTGTACATAGTCACAGGGTTATTATCACTGTCTTTTATATTGATTGCATATGGAAAGTCTTTGATAGATGTATATTTAGATACTATCTTTCCGCCGTTTGGTAATATAGCCGAGGTTTCATCATAGAGAATTGGACTGCCCTTAAAGTACGGTATATTCGCATCTGTTAGCTGGTTAACTATCCTATTCCCAGAATAATATTGCAACAAATCGGTTATAACAGGAAGGGTTATTAAATTACCTTCTCCATACAAATACTTCGTTTCATAATGATTACTACCATCTAATAAAGTAATCTTCTTAATTCTTTGGCCCCCGCCATTATATGTGAGGCCTTTCCAATTAAATTGATTCGTCTCATATTCAAATAGTTGTTTTCCTTTTGTTAAATACTGAATAGATTTCAAGGACCAGGCTCTTGTCTTGACGAGGTCTGATAAGCTTTGATCGTAAGTACCGGAAAGTGTAACAGGACTAAGATTTGTAAATTTCAAGGTAGAATAATAGCTGTATTCTTTCCCATTCTGAATATCTTTATACTCATATAAGAATGGCCGCTTAGGAAGACCATTTTCATTTACAGTAGCGTCTGAAAGGCCATTAGCAAATCCAAATATATCTTTTGAAAAAGACCCGATTTTGGGCTGAGTTGCATCCTCAAAATATTCGAGATCAAAACGGTCAACAATATTTCCTGTGTTATTTCCTGCTGTCTTTATTATATTTTTCAACTTTAAGCGATAACAATGCTCACTGTTATTACACCCAGAGTTAAAATATTCATAATTAAAAGTAAAAACGTATTGTATATTTCCATTTACATCCTCTACCTCAATACGCTTTAATAATGGATCTTGCAATATTTGCCAATTAGTAGGACTGTTATAAGTAATGTCGACATATTTTTTATCATTTCTCTCATATGAGTAAATAAATTTGAGCTTTTCATTATCGGTTGTAATTTCCTTAATCAATTTTTTAATCGATAGATCAGCATTATCTCCTACATAATTTCTTATATTCATATTAGACTGTGGAGCGTATAGTAAGACATTCCAGACTCCTCCTTTCTTCAAATAACTGTTAATTCCAGCATATGTTTCATAAGTGAAGTTAACCTCCCTTTTAGATAAATTATCAGTTATTTTATTTAACCAATATTTTGAACGATATCTTGATCCTGCATAGATAATATTTTGTTCATTAAGTATGTCATTAAGAACGTATTCTTTATGATTTGCAGTAGCAACATAATCAGAGTCTTTAAAATCGTACGTATAGTGATTATTGCTAACACTTATCTTCTGCGTATTATAGGATGTTTTTAATTGGTAAGGGCATCCACTTCCTGCACTAGGAATATAGCTTCCCATTAGATAAATTGGCATTTTTGGCATCCCACAAACATATCGATCCGGATCACTTTGATACGTGATAGCATGTCCGTATTTTTTCACTTCATCTTCTGAATCTCTTCCATATTGAATGGAAATTTTTGCACCGTTATAAGGTGCAATCGGAATTACTGAAAACGCCCTGTCTATATAAAATGAGTTTGATAGTTTCGGGGCATTTATATGATACAAATCAGGTGTATCAAATGTTTTACTTGGCCCATTCATAATAAAGTATCCATTCCTATTTTCAGACTGTGCATAATTGGATGTAATATTATCTGTATACGCAGTCCATCCCACAGGATAATCATTCTCCCCAACAAGCTCCTTATCCACATAGCCACCAGCATTTAAAGCCCAACCCAAGCCAACTTCTGAGGCAAACTGCTCCACCTTTATTCCAGAAGAGTTATATTGCAATTGAATAGGTACATCTAAATCTCCTATTTTAACATTATAAATAGGTATTGAAATATTCGCTAATCCTGTAGCTTCATTTACATTGTAGATTTCAAGCTCTTTCGATATAGGATTAACGGGACTTGCTTCGGATAGTGCCGTTTGTGCACTAACATGGCTATAAATAGCCACGCATATAAAATAAATTATCTTTTTCATACTCTTCTATTTCTTAATCACTTTTGCATTTGCGGTTTTATTTGTATCAGTTTTTATAGTAATTAGATAAGCTCCCTGAATTAAAGGTTGTGTATTTATTTTAGTTACACTATTCTTTGTCTTAAGGTTTTGTAATTGTCTTCCCGACATATCGTATAGTAAAATTTCAGCTTCCTTAAAATCAAAGCCAATTTGAACGTAACAGAAATCTGAAACAGGATTCGGATAGATTTTGATATCCTGTTTTTCAATCAACTGATCGATTTGCTTATCACCCAGCTTTACAATCTTCCAATTTTCTTGTCCGAGTTGGTATGCACTTGTGCCTGCAATCAAAATCGTTCCGTCTCTGTTTAATCTGAGGTCTGAAAGTCTTTCTTCCCGCTTATTTGACTGTCCCTTTACATATTTTCGCCATTGTTCATTTCCATTCTGATCTAAATACAAGATCCAGAACTTTTCATCGTCAGTTTCTATTCTTCCCTCAGCTTGTGTATAGCCACCTAGCAAAATTCCTTTTGAAGTTTTATCATCCGAAGAATGCAAGACACTCATTCCCGTTAACACATCTCTATTTTTGAAACTGTAAGATTTTTGCCAGATTTCTTCACCTTTTTCATTAAGCGAAATGAGCCAAAGGTCTGTTCCTTGTTCAATTCCAACAGATTTGTTTCCAGAACGATCAGACCGACTTTCACCTCCTAAAAGAAATCCCTGAGATGTTAATGCCAGTGTTCTTAAATGATCATCTCCTTTTCCTCCGAAATTCTTCTCCCATTCTACTTTCCCATCTTTATTGAGTTTAATGATCCAATAATCTCCTTCTCCGAAGTTTTCCATCTTCTTTGATCCTCCGATATTGCTTCTGGAATAAGCTCCTAATAAAGCACCACCATCTTTTGTTGGGATAATCTTCTCAGCTTCGTCAATCGACTTTCCACCTAAAACCAATTGCGAAACTTCTTTCCCTTCCTTATCAAGTCTAACAATCAAAACATCTTTTGAACCGTAACCTTTTGTCGAGTTCTGAATATTACCCGCTACAAAAAATCCTAAATCAGTCGTTTGAATTACTGATCTTGCCTCTTCATCTGCCTGAGTTCCGATTGTTTTTTGCCAGATTTCGTCTCCAAACTCGTTAATCTTTACGAGCCATAAATCAGATGATCCTTTAGATCCTTCTTTTTTATCCAGCCCTTTTCCGGAATAAGAAGTTCCTGCTGCTAAAAATCCTCCTTCCTGAGTAGCAACTGTTGCAGACAGGAAATCATGATTCTGTCCTGAGAAATATTTCTCCCAAATTTGTTCTCCCTGTTGGTTTAATTTGATCAAATGAAGGTCGTAGCCGTTATTCTGCTTACTGCCTGAAGCCTGAAGCTTACTGCTTTGGATAGAGCTTCCAGAGATCAGATACTGTCCGTCAATAGTTGTAGTGACTTGACTTAAAAAATCTTGTGTTGAAGATTTAATATCGCGTTGCCACAACACTTCCTGTGAATACAGTATTGAAGATGTGCATAATAATAATGCACTAAAGTAAAGTCTTTTCATACTTAGTGTTTGAATATTAAATTAAATTGTAAAATTTCATAAAAGACACTTTAAATCATACTAAGATAATTTTAAAGCTTTAGTTATTAGTTTGATAGGCATAATAGAAATGCTCTTATGGAGTAAATTAAGGTTATTATTCATCATATCTTTGTGTTTTAATTTGATACCACAAATTTAAAATATTTTAAATTCACTGCAAAATGATTTTTTTCATTTTCTTTCATAATCTATTGGTTTTTAATTATAATACAAATGTAATCCTCTAAAGCGACAGAACTTGTCGTTTTTAATTTTTTATCATTTATTTTATATTAAGTTTATATATATAGGATGCAAAAATTTGGTTTTGAGTTGGAATAAATTTAAAAAATATTTTTTTCTATGTACAAAAATACAAATTTGCAGTAATATAAGGTTACACGATTGCAGTATTTTATATTTCACTTTGCAATAGTGAAAGAAATCGATGAAAATACTATTGCCGAATTAAAAACAAAGATTCCTGTGGAAGTAGGCAGACAGATCAGAAAGTTTCGGGAAAAACGAAAACTTTCCCAGGCTGAATTGGCTGAAAGAATTGGAAAAGACAGGCAGTATCTTTATAAAATTGAAACAGGGAAAGTAAGTTCCAGTATTTTCACTCTTGCCGTTATCGCCCTCGCACTGGAAATTTCATTATCTGAATTGCTTCGTGAAATAAAATAATATTTTAAATTGCCATCACCTGAACTTCCTTTTTCTGGTCTGTTCAGGAACTTCTTCAGCTTCTTGGCTGTTTTTCGGATCTCCAAACTTCAATAAAGACAATAAAGCTCCGGCAATTTTGGAATCATTAAGAATCTCATTTAAAGCAGAAAAAGGAATTTCATTTTCCTCTGCTGTTTTCTTACAAATCAGGCTTATTTCGTCAAGAAGCTTTTGAGAATTCTCCCGATTGAGATAAGGATTTTTGAGCCTTTCATATCTTATTGATTTTTCAAGGGTACTTAAAACAGAATCCAGATATTTTTTTCTTTCACCAGCAAAAATATTTGGATTGGATAGCAAAACAGAATTTTTATTTTTAAGCATATTTATTTCTTTTTTCAGACTATCAGTCTTATTTTGCAGTTCCATAATCTGCTTTGTCTTGGCTTCCAGTTCTGCCTTATTCTTCAAAATTTGAGCATTATAAGTCTTAAAAGTTTTTTTGTAATTCTCAATGGTTTTATTCGTTTTAATATGCTGGAAACCTAGAAAATCAGATTCTTTTACAATTAGATCTTCGGATTTGGTGGAAGATAATTCAGTTTTTATAGTTTCAATTTTTTCTTCCAGAGCTTTATATTCCTCTTCCTTTTTCTGAATTTTAAATTCAATGGCTTCCAATCTTCTTCTTGATCCCGAAATTCCTCTTTCCATTTCCAGACATTCTGCGGTAATATCCTGCATTTTGGAATATTCACGAGGGTGATGCTTTAAGGTTTTTCCTGTCTTTACATCCTGCCAGTCGGCAACTAGATGAGCGTGTAAATTCGGTTTCCATTCTTTGGAATCTTTATCATAATAACCTTCATCTTTATGAATAGCAATCTGGAATATCCTGATCCCTAATTCTTTTTCCAATCTCTTGGAAAGGTTATGCAAATCCTGCATGGTGGTGTTTTCCTTAATGACTGCAACGGCTTCCCGAATGGGAAGAGCATTTTTCTGTAATTTCCTCCCCGATTTTTCTTTGCAATAGGTTTCAATCTTTCTTTGCCTGTCGGCTATTTTATCTTCGAGCCAGTATTCATTTTTCGGAGTTAAATCTTTTCTGATATAATCAAAAGTTTTTTTCCTGAAATTATGGGTTTCAGAATCAGACTTTATGGCTTTAAAATTAATGGAGGTTTTCATGTAATTGTATATTATTATAGTGGATTAGTGTAAATGTGTTAGCTAAGTAGATTGTATTTATTTTATACAATCAAAACAAGAGGATATACTCGTTCACGCAGGTTCAGAGACAACCTGTATCTTTTTTACCCAGGGTATACAGAAAGGTGGGTAATTTTTACACACGTTTGGACTATACCTGTATTTATTTTACGCATCCTAGATCATAACCCTATACTATTTTACTCATCTTGAAAGAAGAGGTGGATAATTTTTACACACGTTCAGAAAAATAATCCCTATATTGTCTTGTATTTAGGTTAAAAAGCCCTCGGCAGAGCGAAGAAGCAACTTTGTTGGGAGGGAACCGACCTTCAAAGTTGCTAATGCGCTCCTAACTTTTGCAGATAGTTGGTAAAAACATACCACGCGCCTTTATCATCTTTTCGTCCTATATCCTGCGTAGTTTAATGGATTCCCTTGCCATTTGTTTTGTTGCTTG
Source organism: uncultured Chryseobacterium sp. (assembly GCA_965651845.1). Taxonomy (GTDB): domain Bacteria; phylum Bacteroidota; class Bacteroidia; order Flavobacteriales; family Weeksellaceae; genus Chryseobacterium. The sequence goes on from CBFGVN010000010.1 coordinate 13,131, forward strand.
GTTTTAACATTTATTTTTTTGATTTATAAATATTTGTACAGGATTATTCATGTTTTCGACGATAGGAGAAAACCAAAAATTCCAATTTTACAATCAGCGCCCACGCTTATTGTAAACTTTGGGTACTTTTTGCACTAAGCACCGAGCATATAACTTTTGCAGATAGCTGGTAAAAACATATCGTACATTTCATCACCTTTTCCTTTTAAAACTGTGTTTATTTTCAGATTCCTGTTTTTCGTTTTTTTCTTTGGATTCCTGTAAGGTTTCAGACGAGTATTGAGCTTCTAAGTTCTTTTCCGTTTTAATTTTTTGTATTAAATATTCGTTGAGATCTTTATGTTCGGAATAGAGCTGAGAGCAATCTACAGCATGAGGAAAAGATTGTAAAATCTCATTCTTACACTTAAGTCCTGCATGATCGTTATCAAGGTAGAGAGCTATAATGGAATAGTTCTTCAGCTGTTCTTTGACTTTACCGATTAGTGCAATGGAATTCATGACAATAATATCTCCAATGGCATGCTTCTTCATCTCAATAAAGGATAATGCGTCCATAAACCCCTCAAAGACGGCTGTGTTTTTAGATTTTCCCTGATAATAGCTATGATCGTTATTCATCTTAATAATAGAAATATCTTTTTTCAGCAATGTCCCTTTATAAAAGGAATTTCTAAGTTCAAAACCTCCTGATTGGTTTTCAAAACCGATCGCATAAAGATTTTTATCCCCAATGGTAAAATGTATTTCCTTAACAAACGGATAAACAAATGGTGAAAGTCCTCTTTCCTGAATATAATTTTTAAGATTCTGATTTTGCAGATCGTAAATTCCTGTAATTTGATATTCAGGTTTTTGAATGGTTTTTGGATTAAGGAATAGTTTTTCCTGCTGGTGAAAAGAAGAAAAATTCTGTTTTTCAGCCCACAATAAGACTTCGCTTACAGAGCAATTAAGATATTTCTTCATAAAATCGGTGTTATTCCCGCCAATTCCTTCGGAGTGAAGAAACCATAGGTTCTGGCGTTTATCCAGTTTAAAAGAGGCTTGGTGTTCTTTGGCAAATGGATTGAGATACCAGGCTTCTTTTTCATTTTGTTTTGTGGGAAGGTGTCCGAGAGAAAGGAGGACTTCTTCCAACGGAATGGTGTTAAATTGTTTGCAGTTCATTTCGTAAATTTGTTTTTGTGATCTTCTAATTTTTGTAATTGATGGTTTATTTCTTTTTTATCTTACTTCTACACCTATTGTCTTTTTTTTTCGGGATAGAAAATTTGTTGATAGAGTAGTTCCTGTGTCTGAGTTTGGTTTTACAATATTTTTGATGAATTGATGAGAAAACACTATATCGCACTGTATATTAGAAAGTTACGCCCTCATCAAACCCTCATCATCTCATCAAACTTGATATTTTTTTCTCATCAGTTGCTCATCAAAAATCAGGGTTTTAAAATTTGATGAGGCTTTTGATGAGATATAATTCACTGATTTTCTTTTCATTATCAATTAATTCATCATTTCATCAAATTTTTGGAGAATGAAATTCTTTTCTACTGTAAAATACCTTCCCGTTTTATTCTGCTGGTAGAAGCTTCCGCTATAATCAATATCATATTTGATGTAGGCTAACGAGTTGTTTTGTGGTTCCAGTTTCCACACTTCTTTTAAGAGTTTTCTGATATCATTAACTGTCCAGTAATGATTTCTCAACATTTTTCCCAGCATACTAAAAATATCCTGTGGGATAAAATGAATGACAAGCTCTTCCGTAGTCTCAAAAAATTCGTATAGAAGTTCAATAATTTTGGATTCCAGCCTGTTATTGTTTTTCCAGACAAGCTTTTCAAGAGCTTTGGTTCTGATCTGCGAATCCGTAAACCACATTCTTGTTTTATTATGGCTGTGAAACGGGCGCTCAATAAGATAGCGCAGGAAATAGGGAATTTCTTTGTTTAGATTTTGTAGGAACTCGATATTTTCATTCTGAATGGATTTTACTTTGATGATCCAGAAACGGATTTCGTTTTCATCAATCTGGATGAAATTATCTTCATTATTGGAACACAAAATGAATTTTCCAAAGAATTCTATTTCTTCCCTGTCTTTTCCTTTGGCTTCTTTCTTATCTTTATTGGTGGTGGAAAGATATTTTAACCGTTCGGTAATTTCCTTTTTGTCGAAGAATACTTCATCTATTGCAACAAGGAGCATGGAAGCCCAGTCTGAATTAAATTGACTGCTGAAGGAATCCCCTTTAATATAGGTCATATTAAGCCCAAAAATTGCTTTGAGCCATTTAATGAACGTGGACTTTCCGGTGGCTCTTTCTTTACTAACAAGACAGAGAATCGGAAGCATTTGCACAGGATACTGAAGCAGGATTTTGATATAATCCAGCCCTAGTTCAAACTGTTCACCAAAAATATGTTCCATAAACATAAGGGAAAACGGAATCTTTTCTGTAAGGGAAGCCGGATTGATATTTTCTTTAATGGGTCGGAAAGGAATTTCATTGTAAACATTATAAAAGCCTGCAATAATCTGTTGATACTCCAAATGGGAGGGTATACAGCAGAATCCGTCATATTTTGGGACTTTTGAAACATATACTTTTCCGTGATCGCTAATAATGGTTTCACGGTTCCAGCGGACAAGAATAGATATTTTATCGCCTGAGATCAAAGGTTTTTCAATAGTCTTATAGTAGACGGTTCCAACTCTCAGATAGGGAATTTTTTCGCTCATTTTGTAATGTATTTTTCTGTAGTGATACAAAAGGTGAAACAAACAAGAGAATGTACATTGATGTTTTCATTTACTTTCTCCGATTTCTTCCATAGTCTAAGAGTTCTTTTTTTGAATAGTAGTATCTTCCACTGAAGTTGTAGAAAGGCAAATCCTTATTTTTTCTCCAATCGATAATGGTGGGAATGGAAATGTGCAGAAATTTTGCAGCCTCAATTTGAGAAATAAGGTCTTCTGGCTGCTCATCTGTTTTTCTGGCAGGGAATGTGAATTCGGTTGCTTTTTTTAAAATAATTTCAACCGCCTTTTCCAAATCTGCTTTGGAATGGGAATACAATTGTACTGACATTTTAATTGATTTTAATTAAACAATATTGACTTTATGGTCAGTACAAAGGTTGGGGAATATCCGTTTGACTATTTTATAATCTCTATTATAAAGACAAATGATTGAAAATCATAAAGATATTTTCATGTATAGGAAATGTTAATCTCTATTTTACAAGCGGTTTTCAATTGTTTTTAGTGAATGCCCTATATCTGGAAACTCTATAAGAATTATTTCTGCAAGTTTCTTTTTTTCTAATGCAAATTTATAGGCAACATTAGTAACAGCTGTATAAAACTCTTCTCTATTTTCAATGAAGAATTTACGTTCAGTATAATCTTTAGTTGGGACTGAACTTTGTTTATTAGAATTATTTTTGAATCTTTTCACCACAAATTTTTCTAAATCCGAAATGTTTTTAGGTAGCAACTGTATCGTTGATTTTCTTGCAAAGGAGTCGATCAAAGCATCACTAATATTTTTTACAGTGCAACTTTCTGGTAGCTTATAAACCAAAGGTTTATTTCCGGCTGTTATTGAGTTCAGTTTTTCTTTAATGGAATTCAGTATTTCAGTCTGTTCCGAAAATACAGAATTAAAATTGTTGTTTTCAAATGCCAACTTCAGGTTTTCTAAAGATTGATTTATTACCATTAGACTTTTTTCAAGCCTAAAATTTTTGTTATCGGAATTGAGATGTTTCTCAATTTCCAGATCAATAAGAGAAATATCATAATGCAAACCTTGATTGTCATCAAATTTTATTAATTTAATATTTAGTAAAATGTTTGAAATGGTCAGATAGTCCTTATTTAACTTACTAAGATTATCCGTTTGCTTATCTATTCTACTGATAATTTCTAATAAATTTTTAAGGTATTTTCGGCAGAAAAGTGTGACAGTATAATGATCAGAAATAGAATTGTATAATTGGCTATCGTAATATTCAAATGTTAAAAGGCTATCTATTTTGGGTAGAAAGTTTTCTGATAAATGGTTTCTATAGGTTGTATTGGTTATTCCATTCAATTCTGTTCTTTTAATTTTGTCAATGATGGATTCAAAACACTTTCTTCGGTAATCCTCTTTTTGTTTATTATAGAAACTTACACTTGTGTTATACTTTTGAAAAGCAAAATCTTCTCGAAATTTTAGTTTTCCTTCCTTTTTTGATTTCGAGATTTTGAAAATTAAGTAGGCTATACACATTAAAATAAATAAACCATAAAACCAGTATGGAGTTAAAACGAAGCTGTAAATAGCAATAAGAAAATAGGCAACTAGGATGCCTATGACTGTTAACTTAAAAATGAAATAAGATCTGAATATGGTTTGCTGAATAAACCAGGTAAACTCGTTTGAGAAATATTTTTCTGCGATGTAGATGTATACTTTAAATGAAATGACAAATGCCATCACGCTTAAAACAACAATTATTAAAAATAAACTTAAGTTTTCAGAAATTGTATTCACTTTATTTACTTATTCATTTATAAATACTCCTATATTATCACACATCGCAGCATGCAATAAAATTATCCCCAAGTTTTATCCATTTGTCCATCAGTAAATGCTTCGGTCACTTTCATGTATTTATCTAACACCGCATCTTTTTTGATGTTAGCAATTTTCTTAATGGCTTTTGGTTCCATTCCTAAAAGCAAAGAGTTGGTAATGAATGTTTTTCTTGCTGTATGGCTGGTTATAAATTTACACTTTGGCTGAGTTAATGTTTTCTTTTGGTTTCCTACAAACCAATGAATGGTAAAAGGTTGCGTGATGTCTGCTAACTTACAACAATCTTTTATATATTCATTGAACTTTTGCGGGGAAATAACAGGTAAAGGTTCGTAAATCGTTCCTTTGTATTTCTCTAAAATAGCTTTTGCATATTTATTTAGCTTAATAACGTGATTCTGTGTTTTTGTCTTTTGAATTGAAATGATAATGTGGTCTTCAGAAATATTGGCTAAATGTAATTTGGCTAAATCAGAAAATCTTAATCCTGTAAAGCATCCCATACAATAGAAATCACGAACGTGAGAAAGTTTATCTGAATCAAAGTTTTTCTTATAGAGTTGCATTAATTCTTCAAAAGTTAGGTAAACAATATCAATATCGTGTTCAGATGCTTTGAATTTCTCAAAATCACGATTCACATTATAGCCTTTTTCGGTTGCCCAATTAAGAAATGATTTTAAAACCTTAATAACTTTAGCAAAATAATTTTGCTTCACCTTCTTGGTTTGGTAAGAATAGTCTCTCAATTGTTCGAAAAAGTCATTATCTACCTTATCAAAAGTGAGAGTCATTCCATTTTCCTCACAAAAGAATTCCAAATAGTTTTTTATTGTTGTTTGCCCCTTGATGGTGTTGGGTGTTTTGGTTTGCTTTCCTTTGTCAATGTATTCTGTAAAACATTTGAAAAAATCATAAGTATGCTCCGTTATATTTTCTGTTTTTTTTAATAATTCATTGAATTTTTCTGTTGAAAAAGGAATATTATTGACTTTTAAGAAAAGGAAAAGCTTACTTACTTTATCTTCTATTTCCTGCAACTCCTGGTTTATAAACTGATAATTATTATCAGTTTCTTTCTTAAGATTTGGCTTTACTCTATGTCCTGTCCAATGATGTTCCAAAACAGAAAGCCCGGTATTCTTCCTAATTCTTTTCCCTTCATGTCTTACAATTAACTGAATAGGGATTAAACCATTTTGATTTATCTTTTCCTTTCTTAATTCAAAAATAATCTTCATTGCGCAATAATATTTAATTAAAACAAGTAAAGGGTGGCTAAAAAGGTGGCTAAACTTAAAATTAAGATTATTAAAATAGAAGAAATAAACTTTTTAACCTCTTTGTATTTATCAAAGTTACTGAATATAAATGAATTAAAAATAAGTAAAATATTATCAAGATTTATAACACCCCCGCCTGGGGTACAAGACCCTCTGTAATTTGATTACGGAGGGTTTTTTGTTTTTATCCCGGAATATTAAGCTTTAATTGTAATTTGCTTTTGGCAACTCTTCTAGTTCTGGAAATCCGCTTTCGTTATAACGTTCAGTTTCTAATAATGACACCATCTGCCATCCTTTTATAAAAAAAACCATGGCTTCTATGAGTTCGGCAACAGCACTATTCCATTCTCCAAAATCAGGAAGAGTAGATTGTAATAATAAAAATTCTTCTAAATCATCATCGTGTAAGCGTATGGTTTCTTCTATAGCTTCTTCTATGGATAATTGATTTTGATATTGCAATACCTTTACCACATTAAAGTATATATCTCCACTTTTTTCATCTTTGGGCAAAGATTGTACATCATTAAAATATCCAATAATACGGGTGGTAAGAAGATAAAGTCTTTTGATGACAGGATGTTTATAGACATGATCCGGTAAAGTGATTTCGTTCTGGATTTCTATTGTGTCTACAAAAGCACAGATCATCAGTATTCTTACTCTTATATTCAGCAGATTGCCTATTGTTGGAAATATTTTGTTCTGTTTATAAAGCACTTCCATTTCCAAGCCATCAAAATATTCATTTAATGTATTGGCAAAACGGTCTACAGAAGTTGACGGAATAAAATTCATGAACCCTCTGCGTATTTCGGCTAACTGATAAGCAAGAGGGAGCTGCGATTCCTCCGGAGTCATTTCCCCTTTCAGTATCGCGATTGATTTTTTCTGGGCATTTCGAACTTCTTCAAGTGTAGCTGCTTCATACATGTCGTCATTATACATAGACCAAAGCATGAATCTGCTTAAAGGAATCAGTCGATCGAGGGTTTGTGTTTTTGGCCACCAGCGTGCAGACATATACCCGGTTCTGGTTCGTTTATACTTTTCCTTCGTTGCATCAGGAATCAAATCTTTCATCTCACCGTCAATCCACTGAGTGTCTGCTATTTCTTGTAAGGTTTTAGCAAATGGACTGATTAAGTCGGGAAATGGATAAACAAACCGTTCTTTGAGAATTGTTTTGATTGTCATATTTTGAATTTTGGTTATTATTAATGTTATTCAAAGATAAAATTTTTTATTCAGGACATTATTTTGATTGAAAAATTTAATGTAAAATGAAATGATAATCAACATACAACATTAAAATGCCTTACAGAACTTCTGTATTTTTAACCCAAATATTTTTTCTATTTTTGTGAAATTCCTTATTTCAATGAAAAAAATTATCCTGATCGAAGACGAAACCAGTGTTGTATCCTTTATTAAAAAGGGATTGCAGGAAAACGGATATGAAGTTTCTGTGGCTTTTGATGGGAAAACGGGTGTACAGCTGGTACAATCCAACGATTTCGATTTGGTGATCCTGGATATTATGCTGCCGGAAATGAACGGATTGGATGTTTGTAAAGAAATCCGGAAAACCAATCAGCATGTACCGATTTTGTTTTTAACGGCATTAGGAACTTCAGAAAATATTGTTCTTGGATTGGAAAGCGGCGGAGATGATTATTTAGTTAAACCTTTCAAATTCATTGAGTTAGTGGCCCGGATCAAGTCTTTGCTGAGACGAAGCAATAATGGAAATCACCAGGAAATTGTTGAACCTGAGATTGATAACGAACATGTTTTTCAGGTTTCAGATTTAATTTTAAATGATTATACAAAGAAAGTCACCCGTGGAGGCGAAGAAATTTCACTCACTTCCACAGAATATAAATTACTTTTATACTTCCTGAATAATCCCGGAAAAGTAATTTCCAGGGCTGAAATCCTCGATGCCGTTTGGGGAGTAAACTATGAACTGGGAACTAATGTGGTGGATGTTTATGTGAATTATTTAAGGAAGAAATTAGATAATCACGAAGATAATAAGCTGATCCACACGGTGATAGGAATGGGGTATGTCTTGAAAAAACCTTAATGGATGTTTAACAAAGTTGTCACAAATCAGACCAAAACGATGGTGCTCTTGATGTTGGTTTTTACTGCCATCATATTGCTGTTCAGTGGATTGGTCTATTTTTCGATTGTCAACTTTTCGCATCAAAGGTTTTATGAATTGCTTAAAATCCGGACAACAACGATCATCCAGATTGAAAAAAGTAAAGACGATCTCGATCTTCCTGAAAATTATATCCTGAACGGATTAAATGACGAAGAACTTCCTATGGAAAGAGATTACGTTTTTGCTGTTCCTACTGATTCTAATTTTAATAAAATTTCGCAGGAAGTGCACATTCCGGACTATTTTTTCAAAAGTATTGTAAAAAATGGTGAAGCTAATTATAATGACAAAGAGTTTTACTACATCGGGCAAACCTTTAAATACGACGATAAAGATTATATTGCCATAGCTTCCGCGAAAAATCATTATGTGGTTTATTATCTGGGCTTTTTAAAGCGAACTTTAATAACGTGTATCATACTTTCTTTGTTTTTTAGTATGATTTTCTCTTTTTATTTGTCTAAAACTTTATTTAAACCAATTTTAAAAATTACAGGAAAAGTAAAGGAAATAAGCTCAGAAAATCTCCATTTAAGACTTGAATCTCAACCGGATAATAAGGAATTAAACGAATTGGTGGATACATTTAACGATATGCTCAACCGTATCGAAACATCTTTTGAAACACAAAATCACCTGATCGGAAATGTTTCTCATGAATTGAGAACTCCTTTAACGTCCATTATGGGTGAAGCCGATGTTGCCCTTTCCATCAGCAGAACCAATGAAGAATACAAGGAAACATTAGGAATTATTCTTGATGAAGCCGAAAAGCTAGATAAAAAAATCAAAGCTTTATTAATGATCGCCCAAACCGGTTTCGACGGAAAAATCCAGAAAATGGATAAAGTACGGATTGATCAGCTGCTTTGGGATGTCATAGAAACATTAAGAAGAATTGATTCAAGAAACAATATCTATCTGGATATTAGCATGTTGCCCGACAATCCGAAAAAACTAAAGGTTCAAGGAAATGAGCAATTATTGCATCTTGCCGTTACAAATATTATTCAAAACGGGTGCAAATATTCTAATTTTCAGCAGGTTAAGGTTTCGCTTGGAGCAACGGATACAGATGTCTATATTATTGTAAAAGACAACGGAATCGGAATTCCTGAAGAGGAAATGAATAAAATCTACGATCCGTTTTTCAGGGCTTCCAACACCAAAAACTATGAAGGCTACGGAATCGGACTTCCGCTGGCAAGAAATATCGTAAGAATGCATCACGGCGAACTGATCGTAAGCTCTCATGAAAATCAGGGAACAACCGTGCAATTGCGTTTCCCGAATTTTTATATTACACAGGCGGAGGCTAAAGAAAGCTTATAAAGCGAAGATGGCTTAAAGTGGAAATGGCAAAAAGGCGAATAGGCAAATAAGCCGTTTGCTTTTAAGCACAAAGTTTGTCATTCCGGAAGAATCTGAGCCAAGGTATTTAATGATTAAATTTTAGTCTAGCAGATTCGCAGATCTTTCCACATATTTTAATCACAAAACGGCCTATTTGCCTATTCGCCCTTTTGCCTTTCTCCTTTCTCCACTTTAAGCCATCTCTCCTCAACAATTTTCTAATCTCATTTTAATCTCATTAATCACATTTTAATTCCGTTCCAAAGGGCTTCTAATTTGGTCGTTCTAATTTTGTATCAATAAAAAAGATAATTACAAACCTAAATCTTAAAATATGACCAAAACGATTTTAATAGCCACAGATTATTCTCTTGAATCGTTGAATATTCTGAAAAAAGTATTGAGAGAAAAGGATGCCTCGGAAGACCAAAATCAGTACAATATTCTTTTGGTTTCGGGATATGATATGGGAGATTCTATCAGAGATCTTTTATTTACTACAAAAAGTACGATTTTCAATAAACTCAGACCGGTGGAGTTTTGTGAAGCTTATGAAATCATAAAGAATAAGTATCCTCACCTGATCAATAAAATTGTCTGCGATATTTTCACGGGAAGTTTCCAGAGGACTTTCAATAATTATGTAAAAGCGGAAAATATTGAGGAAGCTTACTATTCTCCATCCATTAGAAGTAAGGGAAAGGGGAAATTCGACCTGATTCCTTATATCAAAAAATGCGACGATCTTGAGTCTTATGAAATCTCTGTCGAAGTTCTTGAAAGTCTTCCGGAGAAAGGAAGGCTGGCAGAGATCTTTGTAGAAGCCTAAAAATAACACACAACACTCTAAAATTTTTAAAATGTTAAGGAATTATAGTAACAGCAGAACGTTGGGAGACAACATCAGATTGGGGACGCTGACTGCCTTTACGGCGGGTACTATAAATATTGCCTCACTCTTAATATTTCTCTCTTTTACGTCTAATGTAACGGGACATTATGCGATTTTGGCGGCAGAGATCAGCAAGGGAAACTGGTCGCAGGTTGCGGTCGTGGGATTATGGATTTTTCTGTTCTTCTTCGGAGGTTTTGTATCGAATTTTATTGTTATTAATTTCAATAAAAAGAGTAAATACTTCGCCCATGCAATGCCTTTGGTGCTGGAAATCATCTGTTTATTATTTGTGGGAGTTTACGGACAGTTTTATTATCAGAAAACATTAGAGGAAACGGAAGATCTGGTTGCATTAATGCTATTTGCGACAGGTTTGCAGAATGGTTTAACCGCAA
>CBFGVN010000011.1:0-23652 GCA_965651845.1 uncultured Chryseobacterium sp.
TAGACAAATCTCAGCCGAAAATTAGCATTAATATATGGCGTTAAGTCTATATTTGTTGCATTATCGTAGGACTCAACCAGATATGAAAAGGTATTCCAGTCGATTCCCCAGACCCCGGAATCTCCTGAAGAAAAAAACACCTGAACCCAGGCTGTTCCGTTGAAGGCCTCCACCTTCAAGGTAGAATCTAGATCGTAAATCATATTGGCATATTTAAAGGATAACTTCGGGTTTGAGACTCCGGAAAGGTTGATCACAGGAGAAACCAGCCTTGCGTTAGAATTAACTCCCGAAGGCCCCGCATCATCGTCATCGAAAAATGCTGCACCACTGGGAAAAGATGCAAATCCTGACTGGCTGCCTACGGCCCAGTTATAGGAGGTATCAGGATTGTTAACTGTCCATCCGGAAGGCATCGCTCCTCCGTTAAAATTCTCAGAAAATACTTGTGCTTTGGTCATCCCACAAGCTAATAAGAGTAAAACTAAATACTTCATGATATTGTTTTTGGTTAGATAAATTTATATAATTTTTTTAATTTAGAAATGAATTATGGTTAAAAAAATACTCGTTTTCAATAATTTAAACAAATAAAAAAATCATCTCTGAAATATCAGGATGATTTTCTATACTATTTTTTTAAAAGTTTTTTAACTTAGCATTCGTTGTGCTTTTTTAACCCCTTCAATTAAGGCATCAATTTCTTCAAAGGTGTTGTAAACGGCAAAACTCGCTCTTACGGTTCCGGCAATATTAAAAAAGTCCATGATCGGCTGTGTACAGTGATGTCCCGTTCTTACGGCAATACCCATTTTATCGAGGATCATTCCTACGTCGGAAGCAATTCCGATCCCTTCAAGATTAAAGGAAACAACGCCTGTTCTTTTTGCCTTTTCACCGTATATTTTAATGCCTTCCAGCTCCAAAAGATGTCTCTGAGCATATTCCAGCAAAGCGTTTTCATGATTCTGAATATTCTCCTGCCCTACTCTTTTAATAAAATCAACAGCAGCTCCCAAAGCGATATTTCCTCCGACATTCGGAGTTCCGGCTTCGTACTTAAAAGGAAGTCCGGCATACGTCGTCCCGTCAAAGGAACATGTAGCAATCATCTCTCCTCCACCGTGAAATGGGGGTAAATTCTCTAAAATTTCTTGTTTTCCGTATAAAATGCCCGTTCCCATTGGCGCATACATTTTATGTCCGGAGAACACAAAAAAATCACAATCCAATTTTTGAACATCGATTGTAAAATGTGGAGCCGACTGCGCGCCGTCGATTACGATATAAGCATCCGTATTTTTTCTGGTTCGTGCAATGATTTCTTCCACAGGATTTACAATTCCCAATGCATTGGAAACCTGATTTACAGAAACAATTTTTGTTTTTTCACTTAAAAACTCATCGAATGTATCCAGCTGAAGAATTCCGTTTTCATCCATCGGAATGACGCGGAGTTTTGCTCCTGTCCTATCACAAAGCAATTGCCAAGGAACGATATTGGAGTGGTGCTCCAGATAAGAAATGATAATTTCGTCGTCTTTTTTTAATTTTTGCGTTAAAATATAAGCGATGAGGTTTAATCCTTCCGTAGTTCCTTTTGTAAAAATTACTTCAAAATCGTGTTTAGCGTTAATGAATTTCTGGATTTTCTTTCTTGAAAGCTCCATTTCTTCTGTTGCCAACTGGCTTAACGTATGAATTCCTCTATGAACATTAGCATTAAGCTCTGTATAGTATTTATGACAAACTTCTAAAACTGAATTGGGTTTTTGGGATGTCGCTGCATTATCTAGGTAAACCAATGGCTTACCGTTCACCTGCCTGTCTAATATTGTAAACTGACTTCTGATTTCCTGAATGTCAAACATTTATTAAATTTTTAAATTAAGCTGTCCTTATTTAGAACACTTCAAATTTACGTCTTTTTTTTGAAAAGAAAGTTGATCGTTGTTGGTTGCTGGTTACTTGTTGATAGAAAAATTCGATGGATTAAATGTAAAATATAATTGTTCTCCTTTAACGCTAAGATCGTTAGGGAGGGATAATTTTATTGTAAATATTTTTGCTCGCAAGGGCGTTTTTACTCAGCAAATGATAGCAATGCTATTTATAATCATAAACTTAAGGATTACTAAGTTTTTTTTGAGTATTGAATGTTTTAGGTTTACAGAATCGTTTCACTTATAAAAGGTCGCAAAGATTTTTATTAAAATTAGGGTTTATATTTCTTTTTCTACTTTCAGCATAAAAAAACCCGCCAATAAATTGACAGGTTTTATATTGTTTAAATAAGCAATTCTTATTCTGCTGCAGTTTCTTCTGCTGCCGGAGCTGCTCCTTCAGTTGCAACTTCTTCATCATCTTCATCATCCATTGCTGCTGCACCTCCTTTCATTGCATTTCTAGACATCTTCACAGCAACTACTACTGCGTTGTCAGGGTGCATGAAAGAATATCCTTCAGTTTTGATACCTCCAACATAAAGTTTGTTACCAATTCTTAATGGAGTAACATCTACAACTACCTCATCAGGTAAGTTTGCAGGGATAGCTTTTACTTTCAATTTTCTGAAAGACTGACGTAAAACACCACCAGCTACAACACCTTTAGAACGACCAGTGATTCTTACAGGAACTTCCATGATAACTGGCTTATCGTCAGCTAATTGATAGAAGTCTGCGTGAAGAATTTTGTCTGTAATCGGGTGGAACTGAATATCCTGAAGAACAGCCGGAATTGTTTGACCATCAACCTCAATAGATACCGTGTGTGCTTCAGGAGTATATACTAAACCTTTGAACGCTTTCTCTTCAGCAGAGAAGTTCAATGGCTCACCACCTCCGTAAACAACACAAGGAACTAATTCAGCATCACGTAAAGCTTTTGTAGACTTTTTGCCCACGCTTTCTCTTTTTGTACCTTGAATTGTAATAGATTTCATTTATAAAAAATTTAAAAAATTGTTTAATTTTAATTTGCAAATTCCTAAAAATCAATTAAATAACAAATTTACTGCTAATTGATTGATGTTCATGAACCATCTTCATAACGTCCGCAAATAATGGGGCGCAAGATAGCACTTTTATTTTAGATGACAAATTATTTTTAACAGGAATTGAGTCAGTTACAATAACTTCTAGAATTTTTGAGTTCTGAATATTTTCATAAGCCTTCCCTGAAAGTACTCCGTGAGTAGCCATCGCTCTTACAGATTTTGCCCCTTTTTCCATTAAAATATCAGCTGCTTTACAAAGTGTACCTGCCGTATCGATCATATCATCAATAAGGATAACGTTTTTACCTTCAACATCCCCGATAAGGAACATTTCTTCTACAACGTTTGCTTTTTTTCTTTCCTTATAAGCAATTACTACTTCTGCTCCCAGATGTCCTGCGTAGTTTTTCGCTCTTTTTGCACCACCCATATCCGGAGAAGCAATAGTAAGGTTTTCTAAGTTCAGGTCTCTGATATAGTCTACAAAGATGGTAGAAGCATACAAATGATCTACCGGAATTTCGAAGAACCCCTGAATCTGATCTGCGTGAAGATCCATGGTCATAATTCTTGTAGCTCCCGCTGCCGTTAAAAGATTGGCAACCAATTTTGCCCCGATTGGCGCTCTTGGCTTGTCTTTTCTGTCTTGTCTTGCAAGCCCGAAATACGGAAGTACCACTGTAATACTTTTAGCAGAAGCTCTTTTCGCAGCATCAATCATTAAAAGGAGCTCTAATAAATTGTCTGCTGGAGGGAATGTAGATCCAATTAAGAAAACTCTTCCTCCTCTTACAGATTCGTCCAAAACAGGCTCAAATTCGCCATCGCTGAACTCCTGAAAGTTGATTTTTCCTAATTCCTGCCCATAATATTGGGCAATTTTTTCTGCCAAGTCCTTACTCGTCCTTGTACAAAATAGATAACTTAACTGATCGGCCATTTTTACTTTTTAAAGATTTTGCAAATTTAAAAAAAAACCACAAGATTTTCTCCTGTGGCTTCTAAGTTTTTATTTATCTAAATATTAAGGGAATTTTACCCCTGAATATTTATTCGGATCTACCTGTGGAAGAGTCGATTTGTATTTCCCATTAATTGCTTTGATAAATTCATTGGCAACGATGGCATATCCTCTACCCGTTAAGTGAACACCATCTAAAGAGAAAGTTCCTCCTGTTACAAATCTTGCGGTGTATTTTACGCCATCCCAAGTAATTCCGGATTGTCCGTTTAACTCAACCATTTTCTTGTTTGCATCTACAAAAGCCAAACCGTAAGTATCTGCCAAACCTTTAATTGAAGCATTATAAGCGTCTACTGCCGTTTTTACTGCTGCAGCTTCTGTTTTGCTTAATACATGCTGGTTTTGTAAAGGATAAGAAATTCCGTAAACATTTACTGGTGAAGGCGCTCCCGGAGCCGTTGTTCCGATTAAAGATCGGGTTGTAAGTAAGATATAATCGTCAGCGGTTGTTTGTCTTGCCTGTCCGAAAATCTGCCCGAAAGCAGTTGCAGTCGGAAGCCCCAAAGAAGGTGTAAGCGCTACGGTAAGCTGAGCAGATAAATCGGTAAGAGATGTATCTTTAATAAGAACCGGATTTGAAGCCGTAGAAGAAAGCAAATTAATTCTGTCTCCTGCTCCAAATGCAGTAAGTGCCTGCTTCAACGGACCATATAAGCTTGTATTAAGCGTTGTAAGGTTTGCTCCTAAAGCAGCCGGCGTCAATGGATTATAAGGAACCGTTGTAAAATAAGGAATCGATGTTACATAAGGAATATTCGCAATAACTCCTTTTGTTGCTCCTCCTGCTTTTAATTTATCTAAACCTGCCTTGATAGCACCGGCAACAACGTTCGGATCTGAAATATCATTAGAGCCATAAGTTGCAGGGTTGGTATTTCCTGTTTGGTTTACACCCATTCCGCCGCTTGTTGCGTAGCTTAAAACATCATTATTTCCAATCCAGTAAGAGAAGAAAGTAGGATGTTTTGCCACTGCATCATCTACCACTGTAGAAGTAGTGCTTGAAGAGAATCTTACGTAATACGGATTTGCCGTTCCCAGCAATATTCCGCCAGGATTTCCATATCCCGGAGCTACGAGGTGGAATGATTTTGCTCCCGGAACTCCGAAGTTATTTAAAGGTCCTGTGATTTTATTCATCACATCGGTTGTAGGCGTTGCATTTACATTTACAATATCCGGAGAACCGTTTGTGAATGATTTAATATAAAGTTTTGTTGCTTGGATAACGTTTCCCATAAGAACTAAGCCTCCGTTATTATCTGCCATTAAAGGCTGTACGAAGTTTCCTCCGCCTGCAAGCTTCATCTGGCCTGCGATAATGTTTGGATAAGATTCATTTTGCCCGTCAATATATAAAGCATTATCTCTATATCCCGATGTTAATGAATTTCCAAGTGAAACATAATTGGAAAAATCGGCTTCACCTTTGGTTACAACAATATCCTGTACGTCTGTATCAAAATCATCTTCACAGCTTGTTGTAAAAAGCAGAGCAGAAATAGCGAATGTTGAAATTATAATTTTTTTCATAGTCTTTCAATTAAAAAGGGTTATAAGATAAACCTAGACCTAAATAAAATGCCGTAGCTTTAGCCTGTCCGTAGAAACCAAGTCCGGCATTCTTCACGTCTCTTGCCTGAGGCATTGCGTATCCTCCTGCAATGTCTACTCCGAATTGTTTTAATTTAAATCCAACCCCGCCTGTCACTACATAGGTATTGAAAGAAGGTGTTTCAGGAATAAAGTTTTCATCAGTATAAGGAGATTCATCGTAGTAAGCACCAAGACGCCCATAGATCATATTAGAGAATGCATACTGAGTTCCCAATCTGAACGTTTTAGCATTTCTAAAATTCTTAGGAGAAACAGAAATTGTAGGATCAGCCTGGTTTCCGACAGGAGCTGTTGCAAAATCCAATGTCAGTTTGGTGTATCTAGACCATCCATGATAGTTGAAGTCTGCAGAAACCAACCATTTTGGAGTGATTTTATAGGTTAAACCAATCGTATACTCTTCTACCAGAGGTAAAGTTGCAGAAAAATTGTCTGTTCCTGTTGCCGGATCCAATCCTAGCAGCGGATAAACGGAAGCTGAAGGGAATTTAAAGGTCGCTTTTCCGTCTTTAGCTTTCATATCAACAGGAGAACGGTAAGCAACACTTACGTCTAATTTCGGATCTGGTCTGAAATAAAAGCCGAAACTATAGCCATGTCCGCTTGCTTTGCTATCAAGATTAAGCTCTCCTCCAAATTGAGTAATGGCTTTATCCCAATTTACATTTCCTCTTGCATAAATATAACTTGCCCCGAAAGCCAGCCAGTCATTAAATTTATATGAAACCATCGGTTGGAAATAGTAGCTTTTCAGCTCAAGTTTTTGAACCATTTCTTTTCCTTCCCAGTCATTCGGCCATTCAATAGTACTACCAAAAGGTGTTGTAAAGCTGAAACCAACTGATAATTTTTCTATTGGTTTATAAGCTATCGCAGCATAAATCGGCGTTCCCATCGGATTATCAGTCTGTGTGCTTTGTAAAGTATTCAGATTCTGAAAAGTAATTTTATTACTCGCTCCAAATCCTCCTGCCACAATACTCAGCTTCGAAGGAATGAATGACATACCTGCAGGGTTAAAAAATGCCACACTTGCATCTTCAGCATGCGCACTGGTATGCGCCATTGCCAATTGTCTTACCCCTTGCAGAGAAACCCTGAAGCCTCCTGCGTAAGATAGAACACCCGCCAACAATGCAGTTGATACTAATATTTTTTTCATAGACTATTATTATATAACCCAAATATAAAATTATTTTGGTTACGTCTGTTAATAAATCATAAATTTTTAAACATTATCAGCAAAGAAAATTATGTTTAAAATAACACTTTCCCGGAAAAGTGACTTAAACCAATTATTCAGAGACTTTTAGTAAAATTTAAGTTAATAATCTTATTTTTTGTTTAATACTAAACAACGATGTTTCCGAATATTTGATTATTTTCGACCGGATAAAGATAAAAATCATAAATTTGCAAGATTAAATATATAATATATGAGTTGTGGATGTAAAACATCCGGCGATTCTGCACATTCTTGCGGACCCAAGAAGACCGCGAATGGCTGTGAAAATGTAAATACCTGTGGTAATAGTTATAAATTAAGTGTTTTTGACTGGCTTTCTAACATCAACAACCCCGCACCAAACAGGTGTGATTATGTGGAAGTTAGATTTAAAAATGACAGAAAATCGTTTTATAAAAATGTAAATAATATCCCATTACATATAGGTAGTGTAGTAACAGTAGAATCAAGTCCCGGACACGATGTAGGTGTGGTAAGTCTCACCGGAGAACTGGTAAAGATTCAGATGAAAAAGAAGAAATTTTCTGAAGAATCTTCCCTAAAAATATACAGGCAGGCCAACCAGAAAGATCTGGAAGTTTGGCAGGAAGCCAGGAAAAAAGAAGATAATGTAAAAATAGAAGCACGAAAGATTGCTCATAAGCTGGGTCTTGAAATGAAGATCACAGATGTTGAGTATCAAGGAGATGCTTCGAAAGTCACATTCTATTACACCGCAGACAACCGTGTGGATTTCAGACAGTTGATCAAAGATTATGCGGCTGCTTTCAGAACAAAAATCGATATGAAACAGATCGGTTTCAGACAGGAAGCTGCCAAAGTAGGCGGAATAGGATCTTGCGGTCGAGAGCTTTGCTGCTCAACATGGTTAACGGATTTTAGATCTGTAAACACCAACGTCGCAAGGTATCAGCAACTGAGTATCAATCCTCAAAAACTGGCAGGACAGTGCGGTAAGCTTAAATGTTGTCTTAATTATGAATTAGACAGCTATCTCGACGCATTGAGTGATTTCCCATCGTCTTCAACCACTCTGGAAACTGAAAAAGGAAAAGCATTCTGTATTAAAATTGACGTTTTCAAAAAGAAAATGTGGTTTGCTTACGTAGAAAGTTCTATCGCCTGGTACGACTTTGATATTGATTTGGTTAAAAAATTAATCGCAAAAAACAAACGCGGCGAAAAAACGCTTCCTCTTGAAGAACTGAAACAGCCGGATACTTCATTCCAGAGTATTGATCTGATTCAGGAGAATAATGTAGACCGATTCGAGAAGAAAAACAGAGGTCCTAAAAACAAAAACCAGAACAGGCCACACAATAATCAGAACAATCCTAATCAGGCTCAGAAAAAAAACCGACCTGATAATCGTACGGACAGACCCGAAAGACAGGAAAGACCGGCAAATACAAATTCTAACAATCAGCCAAAACAGCAGAAGCCCCAGCAGCCGAAAGCTCAATTGGAAAAAGTAGAAGCTGCAGCACCTTCTGATTCTGAGAAAAAGCCAAACCCGAATAAGAAAAAATTCAAAAAGAAATTTCCTCCAAAAAAAGACAACAATGCGTAAAATTTTAGGATTATTCTCACTTATCCTCTTCTTTAGCTGTAATTCTTCTTCGGAAGGAGAAGTTATCATGAATTCTGTTGATAATAAATGGAATAAGAAAAGTGAACAAAAATTTAATCTTGAAATTTCAGATCCGCAAAATCCTAAAAATATTATATTTGTTGTAAGAAATAACAATGAATATCCCTACAGTAATCTTAGGTTTATTGTAAATTTTACCGACCTTCAGAGTAAGAAAAAAGAAACCGACACGTTGAATTATGTGTTGGCAAAACCAAATGGAGAATGGCTTGGTACAGGATTTGGTGACACGAAAGAGATCTTGTTTCAGTACAAACTGAACTACAAGTTTCCGGCAAAAGGAAAGTATGAAATAGGCTTGAAACAGGCTATGAGAAATGACAACCTTCCGGGAATCGAAGACATTGGAGTAAAAATAGAAACGGCTAAACCGTAACCATAAATGGAAGAAAACAAACAAAACGCAGGAAGTAAGGGCAAGACATTTCCTCTTCCTCCCAAAAAGAAAAATACCGCTTGGAAAAAATGGGTCAAGATCATCTGGGTCGGATTCATTGCTTTAGTTTTAGGAATTTCAGGACTTTTCTTTGCTGTTTCTCAAGGTTTTCTTGGAGAAATGCCTGATGTAAAGGAGCTTGAAAATCCGGACATTTATGTGGCCTCTGAAATCTACTCTTCAGACGGTGTTTTATTAGGTAAGTTTGAAAAAGAAAAAACACAGCCTATTATTTATAAAGACCTTCCTCCTTATCTTGTATATGCTTTACAGGCCAAAGAAGATGAGCGTTTTAAAGAACACTCGGGAATTGATTTACAATCTGTTGCCAGAGCCATTGTATATGGCGGGGGAAGAGGTGGAGGTTCCACCATTACTCAACAGTTGGCCAAACTGCTTTTTACCAATGGAGCTTCTCAGAATAAAATCGAAAGAGCCTTCCAGAAACTAAAAGAATGGGTGGTAGCGGTAAGTCTTGAAAAAAGATATACGAAAGAAGAGATCGTTACTTTATATTTCAATAAGTTTGACTTCTTATACAATGCAAACGGAATTGAAATGGCCTCAAGGGTTTATTTCAACAAAAGAACATCTGAGCTTACATTACCTGAAGCTGCAATGTTTGTTGCCATGCTCGAAAATCCTGTGAAGAATAATCCGATGAGAAACCCTGAAAAAGCAAAAGCAAGAAGGGATGTTGTATTGGATCAGATGCTGAAAACGGGATATATCGACCAGGCTACTTTTGATAAAGCAGTTTCTACGCCGATTACTTTAGATTATCATCCTATTAAAAATATTAATGATGATTATTCTGCTTACTATAAGTTTTACTTAAAGAAAGAAATCGACGCTTATCTGAAAGATTACGAAAAAGAAAACGGGAAAAAATTAAACCTTTACAAAGACGGTTTAAAAATATATGTGACTCTTGATTCTAAAATGCAGAAATACGCTGAAGAAGCGATCAGAGAACACTTAACAGACCTTCAGAAAAGATTTGATGCAGAACAGAGAGGCAGAAAAAACAGGCCTTTCTATTACCTGAACGATAAGCAGATCAACAGCTTGATGCTTCAGGCCATGAAAAGAACCGGACGTTACAAACAGCTGAAGGCAGCAGGAGTTTCTGAAGATTCTATCATGCTGGAATTCAAAAAACCAATCAAAACGTCTCGTTTTACTTGGGCTGGAGAAGAAGAAGTTGAAATGTCTCCTTGGGATTCTATCAGATATCACAAGCAAATTGCACAGGCAGGTCTGATGTCAATGGTTCCGGGAACCGGAGAGATCAAAGCATGGGTAGGAGGTATCGACTGGCAGCATTTCCAATACGACCACATCAAACAAGGAAAGAGACAGGTAGGATCTACATTCAAGCCTTTCGTATATGCTACCGCAATTATGAAATTGGGAATGACACCTTGTTCCGTAGTTTCGAATGCAAGCTTTAATAAAGGAACATATCATGTACCGGGAAGAGGAGGAATGCTTACGCTGAAAGATGCTTTAGCACACTCTCAAAACCCTGTTGCCCTACGTCTTGCTGAAATGACGGGAACACAAAGCGTTATCCAGACTGCAAGAGATTTGGGGGTAACCGAAGAAATTTCCACCAGCTTACCGATGGCATTAGGTTCTTCAGATATTACGATCTACGAGATGGTAGGAGCTTACAGTACATTTGCCAACTATGGTAACTACAACAAACCGGAAATGATATGGAGAATTGAAGACGCCAACGGTAGAGTAATCAAAGAAGTAAATGTAGAGCCGAAAGAAGTCATGAATCCTATGTATGCCTACACTATGATCGAATTGATGAAGGGTGTTGCACAATATGGGACAGCTTCCGGAGAGCTTGGAAGAAAGGGAATTTCTAAAGACATTGAAATTGCTGGTAAAACAGGTACGACACAGAACAACTCAGATGGTTGGTTTATGGGTATCGTTCCGAAACTGGCAACCGGAGCCTGGGTTGGATGGGAAGACAGGGCAACTCACTTCTTTGGAACCGGTGAAGGTCAGGGTGCGAAAATGGCACTTCCTATTTGGGCGATCTTTATGAAAAAAGTTTGGGCAGACAAGAGCTTAGGGGTTTCACCTGATGATAAATTCGTAAAACCTTCGGAATGGAAAGATGGATGTACCAATCTTAAAGGAATTGGATCAGGATACGGTGATGACGGAGGTCTGCAAACGATCGATGAGATCAAAAATCCGAAACCTGTAGATCCTACTCCAAAAAACAATTCAGGTAAAAAAGAAGAGAACGTCAACGAAAACCTGAACACAGGGGAAGAAATTGATTTTAATAAATAAATTCTCTTTTAGAAATATACAAGACCTTTCAATCATTTGGAAGGTCTTTTCTTTTATAATTAATACCTTTGAAGTATGAATATTGAAAACATCACACAACCCTTTATAAAAATATTTCCCGGAGATTTTTCCGGTAACCCGGTGCAGAGAACGACTCCAAAGGTTTTATTTGCTGCGATTGCTCCAGTTGGTTTTGATCAGCCGGAATTAATTGCATTTAATGAAACCCTTTCAGAAGAAATCGGACTTGGGAAATTTGAAGAAAAAGATCTTGATTTCTTAGTGGGCAATAAGCTTCCTGAAAATATTAAAACCTATTCCACCGCTTATGCCGGTCATCAGTTTGGAAACTGGGCAGGACAATTGGGCGACGGAAGAGCCATCCTTGCAGGAGAAATCACAAACAATAAAGGTGAAAAAACTGAGATCCAATGGAAAGGGGCCGGAGCAACGCCCTACTCCAGACATGCGGACGGAAGAGCCGTGCTAAGATCTTCTGTACGCGAATATCTTATGAGTGAAGCAATGTTTCACCTCGGTGTTCCTACGACAAGGGCTTTAAGTCTTGCTTTTACAGGAGAAAATGTAGTGAGAGATATGATGTACAACGGAAATCCACAGGATGAAAAAGGTGCAGTGATCATCAGAACGGCAGAAAGTTTTCTCAGATTCGGGCATTTTGAATTGATGTCTGCTCAAAGGGAATACAAAACCTTGCAGGAATTAACTGATTTTACCATTAAAAATTATTATCCCGAAATCACTTCGGAAGGCACTCAGAAATACAAAGATTTTTTTGAAAACGTTTGTCAGAAAACGGCCGATCTCATGGTTGAATGGTACAGAGTCGGGTTCGTACATGGCGTGATGAATACCGATAACATGTCGATTCTTGGTTTGACTATCGATTACGGACCTTATTCGATGATGGATGAGTACAATCTGAATTTCACTCCCAATACAACAGACCTTCCGGGAAGAAGATATGCTTTCGGAAAACAGGGACAGATTTCCCAATGGAATCTCTGGCAGCTCGCCAATGCTCTTCATCCATTGATTCAGGATGAAAAATTTCTGGAAGTTATTTTAAACGATTATGGAAGCTATTTTTGGGAATCTCACGACAAAATGCTTTGCCGAAAATTCGGATTCGATCAATTGCTGACGAGTGATGAGAAGTTTTTCATAGAATGGCAGAGATTGATGCAGGAGCTTCAATTGGATTATACCTTATTTTTTAATGAACTTGAAAAATATGATGATCAAAAAGACTTGAGAGAGCAGTTTGAAAATGTTTCTTATACTTTTTTAAATGATGAAAAATTGTCACAGCTCGACAATTTTATTAAAACCTACCATTCAAGATTAGAGAGAAATATTATTTCGAGGGAAAAATCTCTGGAACTCATGAGAAAAACAAACCCAAAATTTATCTTAAGAAACTATCTTTTATACCAGTGCATCGAAGAAATCAACGATGGAAAAACAGACATGCTGAACAAATTGACGCATGCATTAGAAAATCCGTACGAAAAAATTTATCCTGACTTTTCGGTAAAAAGACCATCAAACTATGACGATATTTCGGGATGTTCTATGCTTTCGTGCAGTTCTTAATTTTTAAATTAAAAATCAATTATAAAACTCATCAAAATTGGTGAGTTTTTTATTATATTTTTGCAAAAACTTTTAAACAGGTGTCAAAGTTCAAAACAAAACTCTTTCATTTTTTTAAACTTATCTTCCCGTCAACAGGAATCGAACTGGTCGTTTTCCTTTTCTTTCTTGTCTGTTATGGATATTTGGGATCGTATATTGCCATCCATTACAAGATTATCTTCGACAACAGAATTCCGTGGGATGCTTATTTTAGCTTTGATAATAAATCGATCGTCATGTCTGGAGGAAGTTTCGAAAGACATCCTTTTTCCTATTATTTTTTTAACTGGATTCGGGAATTTGCTTTATTTTTTTCCGACGGTAAGATGGACGGCAATTTCAGATTTGCCTTAGCCTGGATGAGTAATATTGCAATAAGCCTGAGCGTTCTTCAGATTTTTAAATACTTAAAAAACATTATCGGGCTTCCTTTACTTCTCAATCTATTATTAATTTTATTTTTCGGATCATTTTCAACGACACTTTTACTTTCTTTCACTCCTGAAAACTTCACTTATACTTTATTTTTATTGGCTTTATTTAATCATTATTCTGCCATAAAATTAAAAAAAGAAGAGAAAATACCTGCTTTGGCACTGGCTTTTTCCGGAATTGCCATTGGAGGAATAACGATTACCAATATTTCAAAAATTTTCATCCCTGTTGCTTTTGAAAAAGATGTATTTAAAAGCTGGAAAAAATTCGGAAGTGCTGTTTTCAGAACAGTTTTTACCGTCGTTTGTTTTGTTTCGCTCTATCTTTACCGGATTGATTTTAAGTACAAAAATATTTTCAATAAGACTAATGAACAGTACGAAAAATTTTCTAATGTAAAATCTATTCCCACCTGGGATATGATTCTTTCTTACTTTTTTGGTGGAAATATTTTATTTTCAAATTTCATCATCCGGGACAAGCACAATATGCAGGGTTTTGATTATAAAGGTCTGGTGATGGACGTTTATTCGTCGTTTGTACCTTATATTTTTATTGGGATTTTACTTGTTCTGATTTTTTGGAGTTATTTTAAAAATTTTAAAAACAGACTGGTTCAAGTGATCATGATTTCGTTTTTGGTAGATATCGTTATCCATTGCATCATGAAATTTGGGCTGCATACTTCTTATATTTACGGAGGGCACTTTGTTTTTGTTTATCCGCTGCTTTTGGGATGGCTGTTTTATTCTTACAGACAATCACCTAAAATATTGAGTTTGCTGACTGCCATTTTTTGCATTTTATTCGCTTATCTAGTGACCAACAATTATCTCAGAATGACGGAGTTTTTCTGGTTTATGGATAAATATTATTAGTTTTATGCATGTTTTGGCTAAGCCAAGCTGATTCTTCAAAATTTTGAAAGCGGATTAAAGTCCGCCTCTTTGATGAGGTCGAGATAGATTATTTGAAAAATATTTTAATTTCAGAATTTTCCTGTTTTAATTTCACAAAAAAAGCTGAGAATTTAATTCCCAGCCTTCATTTTTTATCTTAAATAAAATTTTATTTTGCCTCTGCACAGAAAATTCTGTATTGTACAGCAATTGCCGATTTAAAATATTCTCGAACTTTTGCCAGATCAGACGCTGCACTTTGCTTCGTAAAATAACTTCCGGCCAGAATTTTGTAGTTCGGTCTCAGGGAAGCATCCGTTTCCACCTTAAGATTTGGGAATCTTTTTCTGAAATATGATTTCACTTCATTCGCTTCTTCATTACTTTTTACTGTTGTGATCTGAATTTTGTATCCCAAAATTCTCGGATTTTTTCTACAAATCTCCGCATTTGTCAATTCCCTGTTCGGAACGTAAATTTTGGTCGGTTTTGTAGAAGTATTATCTTCATCATTATCTCTGTATGATGTACTGGCAGACGTTCTTGAGCATTTCTCCTCAAGGCTTTCCAGGGCACCGTTTACCTTAGAATCCATGGTCATTACGAGTTCTGTTCCAGCCAGTGTATCTTTTTTTACAATCTGCTGAGCATCAATATTATAAAACCCAAATAGTGATAATACCGAAATTATTTTGATTAAGTTTCTCATTTAAACTTTGTTTCCGCAAATTTATATAAATTAAAAAATTATACCAAACATGGTTATTTAGAATCAATACAAATTATCAGTAAATGACATTTTCCCCTTTGGATATACCGTTAAATTCCTGTTAAAAATATTATTTTTGCCGAATTGATTGAATGTTCAATATTTTACTAACATAAGATAATTTAAATGATTAGTTGGAGAAAGCATTATAGACAAACGTTGATCGCAATAGGCTTATTGTTATCAACCAGTGCTTCAATTTACGGGCAAGACGGCGATCCTAAGAATGGTGAGAAACTTTTCAAAGCGAATTGTACTGCATGTCACGCACTAGACAAACAAGTTGTAGGACCACCTCTGAAGGGAGTTGTAGAACGAGTGAAGACGGAAGGCGGTGTAGACAAAGATTGGCTTCACAAATGGATCAAAAATAACAAAGAACTAAGAGCTTCTGGTGACAAATACGCCAATGAAATCTTTGAAAAGTTCAATAAGACTGAGATGCAGGTCTTTCCAAATCTTACAGATAAGGATATTGACGATATCTTAGCATACACAACTAATCCTCCGGCTCCGGAACCTGCTCCAGCGGCGGGAACAGCAGCTCCAGCAGGCAGTAATACACAAGCAGCCCCTGCAGCAAGCTCTACAACAACAAATGTAGTAATCATTTCACTTTTAGCGATTGCAGCTTTATTGGTTTGGATCTTAATTAAACTAAGACAATTAGTAAAATTAGGCCAATCCGAAGATTTAGCAGGTCTTAATGAGACCAGAGTAAAATCTTTCAGTGAAATCTATCAAAAATATCACTATGTAGGTAAAGGATTAATCGCAATCCTTGCTCTTTTAGCAACTTACGGAATTTGGAACTGGATCATGTGGATCGGGGTTTACAAAGGATATAAGCCGGAGCAGCCTATTTATTTCTCTCACAAAATCCACGCTGGAGAACAGAAGATTGACTGTCAGCTTTGTCACTCTAGTGCTAAATACGGTAAGGTTTCTGAAATCCCTTCTATGAACGTTTGTATGAACTGTCACAGAACCATTTCTGAATACAATGCAGCACACTACATGGAGCCAGGAAAAGACAAAGCATTCTATGACGGAGAAATTCAGAAGATCTATGCTGCGACAGGTTGGGATCCTGCAAAACAACAATATACAGGTAAAACTCAGCCAGTAGAATGGACAAGAATCCACAACATGCCGGATTTCGTGTATTTCAATCACTCACAACACGTTGTAGCAGGTGAGCAGGCGATCATCAATTCTTTCAACAAAAAGAATCCTAACAACAAAATTGACGTTGTATGTAAAGCTTGTCACGGAAAAATTGACACAATGAATGTTGTTCAAATGGCTAATGACTTCACAATGGGATGGTGTATCGAGTGTCACAGAACTACTGAAGTTGATATGAACAACGGTTATAATAAAGAATACTTCAAGAATCTACATGACAAGTTGAAAAAACAATACCCTAAAGATGGTGGTAAGATTACTGTAGATGCTATTGGAGGTCTTGAGTGTGGTAAATGTCATTATTAATAACTAAAAATTAGAAGTATAAATGGCTTCAAACAAAATACAATTTAGAAGTATTCACGAACTTAAAGATCCTGCTTTAAATAATAAGCTGGCTCAGAAAGAGTTCCAGGAAGAAATTCCTGTAGAAGATTTCCTTGGAGATGCAGAACAGAATGAGTCTGGTACTTCAAGAAGAGATTTCTTAAAATTATTAGGGTTCTCTACTGCAGCGGTTACTTTAGCTGCCTGTGAAGCTCCGGTAATTAAAACGATTCCGTATGTGGTAAAACCGCACGATATCATTCCGGGAGTTCCAAATTATTACGCTTCAACATATTTCGACGGGTTTGATTTTGCTAGTGTTTTAGTAAAAACCCGTGAAGGTAGACCAATCAAAATCGATCCGAACCCTGCTGCAGGTGATTTAGGAAAAACTAACGCAAGAGCTCAGGCAAGTGTACTTTCTCTTTATGATAATGATAAAGTAAAACAGCCTAAGTTTGAGGGCAAAGACGAAACTTTCGATAAAGTAGACAGTTTTGTTATCAAAGGATTGGATGAAGCTAAAGCAGCAGGTAAAAGAATCGTGTTATTATCACATTCTTTTGCTTCACCTACTTTCAAAAAATTATTCGCTGAATTTAAAGCAAAATATCCTACAGCTGAATTAGTAACTTACGATGCGTTCCCTTACTCTGCAGCATTAGACGCGGCCCAGGAAGTTTTCGGAACAAGAGCATTACCGGTTTATGATCTTAACGGAACTGAATTGGTAGTTGCTTTCCAGGCTGATTTCTTAGGAGATTACAATGCTTCAAGCTTAGAAACATCTTACGCATCAGCAAGAAAACCGGGAGCAAACATGTTGAGACACATCCAAGTGGAATCCAACATGTCGTTGACAGGTGCAAATGCCGATGAAAGAATCCGATTGAAACCAAGTGCTGTAAACAAAACATTAGTTGAGGTCTACAACGCCATCGTAGGAGGTGGTACTTCTGATAAAACCGCTTCTGAATTGGCAAAAGAACTTCAGGCAAAGGGCAGCAAAGCTGTTGTTTTCGCCGATGGTTCTAAAGGTGCTCAGGTTTTAGCTCACTTAATTAACCAAAAATTAGGATCAGTAGCTTTCACTGGTAAAGCTAACTTCCTAAAAGATTTCGATAAAGCAAGATTCCAGGAATTCCTTGGATGGGTAAATGCAGGTCAGGTTGGTGTTTTAATCGCAAACAACGTAGATCCTATTTATTCTTACCACAAAGGAGAAGATTTCAAAAAATCTTTATCTAAAGTTCCTTATGTAATCGCGGTTGCTGATAAGAAAAATGAAATGTACAAAGCAGCTAAGGCTGTAATTCCTGTAGCTAACTGGCTGGAATCTTGGGGTGATATTGAGCCTCAGACAGGTGTATATTCATTAATGCAGCCAACAATCCAAAAAATCTACAAATCAAGACAGATCGAAGAATCTTTATTGGTTTGGAAAAATGGTAAAAACAATGCTGCTAATAATTATTATGATTATTTAAAAGCTAATGCTTCTTCTATTTTAGGTGGAACTTCTTTCAACAAAGCTTTATATAATGGTATCAATACTTCTACAAATGCGACTACTTTGTCTTACGCAGGAGGAAATGGTGCCCAGGCTGTCGCTGAAGTAAGTGGTTTCAAGCCTTCTGATTTAGAATTGGTATTGTATACGAAGACTTCAATGGGAGACGGAACTCAGGCAAACAACCCTTGGCTGCAGGAATTACCGGATCCGATCACAAGAATGTCTTGGGATAACTACTTGACAATTTCTCCTAAAGATGCAGAAAGATTAGGTATCGAGAACGATCTTAACGCAAGAATGCAGCTGGATGGTTCTATCGTAAACCTTACTGTAAACGGAGTAACAATAAAAGATGTTCCTGTATTCATCCAACCGGGACAAGCTGAAGGATCTGTAGGTCTTGCACTTGGATATGGTAAGAAAAACTCAGGAGCTACAGCTGATACAGGGGTAAATGCTTATCCTTTATTTGATGGTTCTAACTTAGTTGTTTCTAATGTTAAAATCGAGAAGACAGGAGAAGATCACCAATTCGCGGGTATCCAGCTTCAAAATACATTAATGGGACGTTACGAGATTGCTAAAGAAGTTCCTTTGGCAGATTTCTTAAACGTAGCATTTGACGACGAACATAAAGGATGGAATAAGCCTTTGGAATATCATACGATCAGCGGAGCTCTTCCTGCAAGAAAGATTGACCTTTGGGATGCTTTCGATGATACGGATGGGCCTCACTTCAACTTATCAATCGACTTGAACTCTTGTACTGGTTGTGGAGCATGTATCATTGCTTGCCAGGCAGAAAACAACGTTCCTGTTGTAGGTAAAGAAGAGATCAGAATGTCCAGAGATATGTATTGGTTAAGAATTGACCGTTACTATTCTTCAAGACAAAAAGTCGAAGTATATGAAGGATTAAAAGAAGGAATGGCTGTACCAGAATTGTACGGAACTGCATTCGGAGACGGAGGTGCATTGAACCACCCTGCAGATAATCCTGATGTAATCTTCCAGCCGGTGATGTGTCAGCACTGTAACCACGCTCCTTGTGAAACTGTATGTCCGGTAGCGGCTACTTCACATGGTAAGCAAGGTCAAAACCACATGGCTTACAACAGATGTATCGGTACTAGATATTGTGCAAACAACTGTCCTTACAAAGTAAGACGTTTCAACTGGTTTACATATAACCTTAATGACAAGTTCGATTTCAACATGAATAACGACCTTGGAAGAATGGTTCTAAACCCAGACGTTGTAGTAAGAACAAGAGGGGTAATGGAGAAATGTTCTATGTGTATCCAGGAAACTCAGGCTACGATCTTAAATGCTAAGAGAGAGAATAGAAAAGTTACAGATAAAGAATTCCAGGCATCTTGCGCTTGTGCGGCTGCTTGTTCTACTGGAGCTATGACTTTCGGGGACATGAATGACAAAGAATCTGAAGTAAGAAAGCAATATGCTTCAAACAGAAGATATTATTTACTAGAGGAGATCGGAACAAAACCAAACGTGTTCTATCACACTAAAGTAAGAAACAGAGTAGAAAAATAAAGTTTAAATAATAAATAGGTAAAAAATGTCAGGACATTACGAAGCTCCGATAAGGGAACCTCTAATTATTGGTCACAAAACTTATCACGATATTACAGAAGATATCGCACGACCTATCGAAGAAAGAGCAGGCAAACTATGGTGGATCTCATTATATGCGGCCTTAGTTCTATTCATCTATGGATTCGGGTGTATCGCTTATACTATCGGAACAGGTATTGGAGCATGGGGACTTAACAGAACTATTAACTGGGGTTGGGATATCACCAACTTCGTATGGTGGGTAGGTATCGGTCACGCCGGAACACTTATCTCCGCAGTATTATTATTATTTAGACAGAGATGGAGAATGTCTGTAAACAGATCTGCGGAAGCGATGACGATCTTCGCAGTTGTACAGGCAGCAATCTTCCCGGTTATCCACATGGGTAGAGTTTGGGTAGGATATTGGGTATTCCCTTTACCAAACCAGTTCGGTTCTCTTTGGGGGAACTTCAACTCTCCTCTACTTTGGGACGTATTTGCGATCTCTACGTATTTCTCAGTATCAACAGTATTCTGGTTCATGGGATTGATCCCTGACTTTGCAATGATCAGAGACAGAGCTAAAACTCCTTGGACTAAGAAAATTTATACATTCCTTGCATTCGGTTGGGGTGGTAAAGCAAAACACTGGCAAAGATTCGAAGAGCTTTCTTTGGTTCTTGCAGGTTTGGCAACGCCGCTAGTATTCTCAGTACACACTACCGTATCTTTTGACTTCGCAACTTCGGTTATTAAAGGATGGCACTCTACAATCTACCCTCCTTATTTCGTTGCCGGTGCGATCTTCTCAGGATTCGCGATGGTACAGACTCTATTGTTAGTAGCAAGAAAAGTTTGTCACCTTGAAGAATATATTACAATGTATCATATCGAAATCATGAACATCGTAATTATCTTAACCGGTGGTATGGTAACTGTAGCGTACGCAACTGAATATTTCATCGGATGGTACTCAGGATCTAGATTCGAAGACTTCACATATCTTTCTCCGGGTGCTGCTGTTGGACCTTACTGGTGGGCTTTCTGGTCACTAATCATCTGTAACCTTGTTATTCCTGCTTCGTTCTGGTTCAAGAGACTAAGAACGAACATTATCTGGACATTCATCGTTGCATTAATCATCAACATCGGTATGTGGTTTGAGCGTTTTGACATCATCGTTATCAACCTTTCAAGAGACTACTTACCAGGATCTTGGACAATGTTTAAGCCAACGATCATTGATGTGGGTGTATACTTAGGAACAATCGGATTCTTCTCTGTATTATTCTTATTATACGCAAGAACATTCCCTGTAATCGCACAGGCTGAATTAAAATCGATTTTGAAAATCTCAGGTGAAACTTATAAAGCAAAAGAAGGAGATGAGCACCACTAAAATTGTATACGGACTTTATGCTGACGACGACGATTTAATGAACGGCGTTAAAGCATTCAACGATAAAGGAATCGCAATCAACGAAGTTTATACTCCGTTTCCGGTTCACGGGCTTGATAAAGCTTTAGGGTTAAAGAAAACTAGAATTTCTGATGCCGCTTTCATCTATGCTTGTTATGGGGTAACAATCGGCGCTACTTTAACTTGGTATGTGATGAATCACGACTGGCCTCAGAACATTGGTGGTAAACCTGCTTTCGATTGGGGACATAACATGCCTGCATTCGTAGTTCCAATGTTTGAGCTTATGGTATTCTGTGCTGCTCACATGATGTCATTAACTTTCTTAGTAAGAAACAAAATGTATCCCGGAGCTCCTGCACAAAACCCGGATCCAAGAACAACGGATGATAAATTCATGATGGAATTTGTAACTGATGATGTAGAATCTGTAAAACAGTTACTCATTGAAACTGGAGTTGAAGAAATAACTGTTAAAGATGCTTAAAATGAAAAAGAATGTATTAAAAATTACAGCAATTTTAGGTTTAACAGCAGTTTTACTTAATTCTTGCGGACCAAAAGAAAACGTACCTTTAGTATATTTCCCTGATATGTACTTTCCCGTAGCTTACGATCCATTGATGAAAGCTCAGGATGCATATTCAGATCATGAGAACGAAATTCCTGCTTTTGTTAAAAATAACGGAGCAACAGGTCTTACTCCTGTAGAAGGTTCTGTTCCTCAAAACAAAGACGGTATTTTTGAAGAAGGATTACTTCCTAGAAATGTTGACGAGTACAACGCGGGCTATGACGCTTCGAAAAATATAACAACCTCTCCTTTGAATCCTGCTAATGCAGAAAAAGATATCGAAAGAGGAAAGATGTTATTCGACAAAACTTGTGCTGCTTGTCATGGTGTAGGAGGAGATGGACAGGGACCAATCGTACAGTCAGGAGCTTTCTCCGGTGTACCAAACTATGCTGATAGAGAAATTACTGTAGGATCTGTTCATTATGTATTAACAAACGGTAGAAATGCAATGGGGTCTTATGCTGGACAATTGAACGCAGGAGACAGATGGAGAGTAGCAATGTATGTGATGAGCGCCTTCAAAAAAGGAGCAGCAGCACCGGCAACAGCAACAGCAGCTACACCTGCGGCACCAGCGCCAGAAGCAAAAGCAAAGACAGAAACTACCGAAACTAAAAAATAAGAAAAGAAATGTATAGTTTTTCACCAAAATTAAAATCAACTTCTATAATCCTTCTTGTTGTAGGTTTAGTTCTATTTGGTATCGGCTTCTTTATGAACAAAGGAATCAGTACAGACAGAATTAAAGAAATGATGGATGCAGTACATGCCTCTGGTCATACAGCTCCTACGCATTCAAGCGAAATGGTAGGTCCTCAGGACGAAGCGGCTCACCTTGAGCATGCTACTCTACAGGTTCACAACCAGCCTTTGGCATCGCTGCACTTTGTAGCTGTCTTTTTCTTTGGAGTAAGTTGTGCTGTATTGTTCTTTTACTGTATTCAGCATGCTGCACACGCAGGTTGGCCAATTATTATTACAAGAGTAATGGAAGCTATTGCTTCTTATATCCCATACGGAGGTGCAATTTTGATTATTATGATGATTTTAAACATCACGCATAATGGTCACCTTTTCCATTGGATGGATCCGGAATTGACTGATCCAAACTCGGCTCACTTCGACGTTATTCTATTTGAAAAGAAAAAGTTCTTAAACATTCCTTTCTATGCTTTCAGAACTTTTTTATATGTAATCGGAGCATCTTTCTTCGCTTGGAAATTGAAATCTCAGTCTAAGAAAGTAGATGAAACAAAATCTAAAGTAGATTATCAAATGCTTTACAGATGGGCAGTAGGATACATTGTATTCTTCGGATTCTGTTCTGCAGCTTGGGCTTGGGATTGGTTGATGTCTATTGACCCTCACTGGTATTCTACAATGTATATCTGGTATTCGATGGTTAGCTGCCT
This sequence comes from uncultured Chryseobacterium sp., assembly GCA_965651845.1. Lineage (GTDB taxonomy): Bacteria > Bacteroidota > Bacteroidia > Flavobacteriales > Weeksellaceae > Chryseobacterium. The sequence continues at coordinate 23,072 of CBFGVN010000011.1, forward strand.
TTCAAGTGGTATCGCGGTAATCATTCTTTTAAGTGTTTATTTAAAGAAAAACGGATTCCTTCCTCAGTTCAATGATAATCACTTACACGATTTAGGAGTATTCCTTTTCGCTACAAGTATGCTTTGGACATATACATGGTTTGCACAGTTTATGTTGTATTGGTACGCAAACGTTCCGGAGGAAGTTAATTACTTCTTTGGAAGATTCCAGCACTATTCTCCTACATTCTTACCAATGCTGATCATCAACTTCTTATTACCATTATTGGTATTGGTAAGCAGCAGCATCAAGAGAAACTACAAAGTAGTTACAACTATGGCTGTAGTAGTTCTTTTAGGACACATCTTAGACTACTTCAACATGGTAATGCCGGGAACGGTAGGACCATACTGGAAAAACCCTGAAGTATTCATCCTAATCCTAGGAGCGCTTCTATTCGTAGTGGGATTATTTATGTTTACTGTTCTTACAGCTTTATCAAAATTAAAGTTGATTCCTACAGGAAACCCATTCTTACACGAATCTGAAATTTATGAGTATCCTTTCTAAGGACTTGTAACAAAATAAAATTATAAAAGAC
>CBFGVN010000012.1:0-21564 GCA_965651845.1 uncultured Chryseobacterium sp.
TTCCCCAAGACCCAAAGCAAAGAAAACTGCATCACCAGTTGGGAGAATTCATACGATGGATGGAAAGACCCAAAGACGCGGGAGAAATCAAAAAAGACAAACAACAGTCTGTCCCTGTCTCAATGCTCCCTATGCTTTTCTAACAGCTTCATTTCTCCCAAGACTGAAAGAAACAGAATTCGTACAGGATTCTAAGAAAATAGTTGCAACGGAAAGGGATTTTTACAAGTCCCTTTCCCAACTGACCGGGTATTACGGTATTGAAGTGGCGCCTACTCAATCTTTGGGTTATCCTACGAATGTCGCAATGGCGTTACGGGATGCCGAAGAAAAGCTCACAAGCAAAATCAAAGATTTTGAGAAAATAAGACTGGTACAGGATGGCAGAAAAACCTATATCACTACTGAGGAACGGTACAATACAGGGGCAAGCCTTTATTATATTCCTGTTATTCCATTGTATCGAATGCTCAAAGATAAAACACACAGACATAGCGCCATTCTCTTATTATCGGTTTGTTCCTACCTGTATCATGTAGCGGACATTCCCTATTACCGTCAGGAAGATTCTTATCTCTACTGGCAGTATGAAATGCTGAAAGAATGGATAATGGAAGATGAACCCGAAGAAAACGCAGGTTATATAGATGAGATAAATCAGGCGGAAGTGATCGGCACTTATATAAAACAGAAGATTTTTAACCTTGCCAACCTCACCTATTTTGAAAAAAGGCTGACCTGTTGTAAGGCGAAAGACCTGATAGACCTTGATTGCGTGAAGGTAGCCGAAAAAGCGTTTCATCTTTATCAGCAGTATCCTAAGGAAAAAGTTTTCAGGAATGCCCTTCCGAATGAGGAAGCAAAGGAAGAGGACTACGAAGACCTTGTAACAATGGACAGATATGTTTCCTTTTATGCCGATTCTAAGGGATGGCTCAGCGAACAGCTTGAGCAGATCATAAACAACGAATTGCAGGAATACGGACAACTCGAAGAACCCTCCATCATAAAAAAATTTGACGGAAACCCGATCACAGAAGAGTCCCTAGATTTTGAAAAAAGACTTTTCGCCCTGATGGAAGAATTGGCTTTCCTGCTTAATCACTATTAATTGCAAACCCATGAACGATATCACAGAACAATTCACATCACTCTACCACCCCACATCAGCCCTGATCGTCTATCAGGCTGTCATAAAAAATAACGGTGACAATATATATGTAGAGCATTTTGATATAGATAAAAACGGAACATTGGTTAACGCCCACCCTTTAACCGTAAGGGAAGCAGGAAGGTTTTCCAAAGCCCTGAAAATACAGGAAGAAAAAGAAACCTGTCTTGCATCAAAAGGTATTATAGGAAAACATATCCTGTACCTAGACGCTGTAAAAGGAAAGGCGATCTGGTTTACCCCTGCAAAAAAAAGGGAACTTCTTTTTACTGAAAAACTGGGTATTCAACAAGGAAAGGCATCCCTTCCCCCTTTATTATGGTCGGCAGACAGAAACAATCTCTCCGTATTTGCCCTTATGAGCAACCGAAGACCTACGCTCAAAACAACCCTCTACAATGCTCCATTTTTCAATGTCTACGAAAGCGGGAATGTGTGCATGGGAACGGTGGATATAAGGATAAAGAAAACCGCATCGTTGGAAGAGTTTACCACTGCTTGGGAAGATTATTTCTTTAATTCCTATTTCAGTCACCTGATGGCAGATTATAACCCGATCAAAGGAAACTGCGTGAGCCTCTTTGAGAACTTAATTTCTACTGGTGATCCGTTTCCCAAAGAAGTTCTTATAAAAAGTACCGTAACCCTTAAATACTTGTTACAATGATACCCGAAAAAACAAAAGTCCATTTTATTGATTCTGATCTGTTAAATCCTACCAATCCTGTCCGCATTCATGTCATCGGTGCAGGGGGGACAGGATCGAAAGTACTCACCGCGCTTGTGGAAATGAATCACAGCCTGATGGCATTAGGACATGCAGGGTTTTCCGTACGCCTGTGGGATGATGACAAAGTTACAGAAGCTAATATAGGCAGACAGCGTTTTGCTTCCTGTGAGGTAGGACTCTATAAATCCGTCGCCCTTATCAACCGTGCCAACCGTTGGGAGGGGACAAACTGGAAAGCTGAAACAAAAAAGTTTTCATGGGAAAGAGAGAACCATTATCCTGAAAATGTAGAAGCCGATATTTATATTTCCTGCGTGGACAGCGTAAAAGCACGCTTTGAAATTGCCGAGATGCTTACCTCGAAAAGAAAGCATAATTCCAACCTCCGATATCTTCTTGACTTTGGAAATTCGAAAAATTCAGGTCAGGCGCTCCTCTCAACAATCGGGAGTGTCCGACAACCAGTCTCCCAAAAATATGAAACGGTGGCAAACCTTCCCCTCATCACCGAAGAATTTGGAGAACTCCTAAAACAGTCGGAAACAGAGGACGATACACCGAGTTGCAGTCTTGCCGAAGCATTGGAGAAGCAGGATCTCTTCATTAATGGGGCTTTGGCACAGTTGGGATGCTCCCTCTTATGGGGAATGTTCCGTAACGGATTAATCGAGTACAGGGGCTTTTTCCTGAATCTGAAAGATTTCCGATCTCAGCCCATCCCGCTCCCCTGAGCGGGGCGGGCGCGGGAAAAAAACGCATCCACCCCGAAAGGGTCGGAACTGTCTTTTTGCCCAAAATCGGTGCAGCCCTTTGGCAGAACATTCCTTGCGTTGCTGCCAGGGTTCTGCCAAAAGGCTGCGGCATTTTCGACGGAACTTTCGGAGTTCCGCTGTTATATTAGATTTTACGGTTTTTCCAATACCAAAATTTTTAAGTCGGCTATTTTCTTTTATTCCTGGTTATCTCCTGGTTTTACAAAGATCCTTATTTTAAAAGTCGCTGTCTCCAAAGTCTTGAACCAAAATACAAATCTACCTTTACCATACTTTTATTGAAAGAATCCTTATTGGGTTTTTTCCTTTTGACAAGAAACAGGTCGACCCTGCATCAGCAGGGTTGCGCTTTTAAACCTCCATGAGCCACAAGCATTGTACGCCAAACTCGTACAGCGCAAACTTCCGAAAAGGACTATGGCGCCCTATGGTCACGGAATTTTCATAGCTCTGTATCCAATTTCTATAGGATCATAACAATACAATACACATTATATTCCCCGCAGCTGCAGCACACACTATTACTCACTGAAAGTCGCTGTCTCCTAAGTCTAAAATCACTCTGCAAAGCTAACTTTATCACAGCATAGAATGAGCACACTCCCAAAAGTGCGTGAATTCTTCTTTAATAAAAGTTTAATGGTATAAATACGTCAACCCTGTCTATACAGGGTTGCACTTTTTATATCATTCAGATACGGTTCTGTATTCTATCGGCCTTTGAGTATTCCTGATAAGGGCTCTACACAAAATTTCATTCCCGGTTTTATCTTAATATTCTCTATCTCCTAATTAATTTCTTACCCTACAATATTAACTTTATAAACTGCAACTCAGAACGAACGTTCGGTGTAAAAACCGGATTTTTGCTTTCAATCAACCCTGCACCAACAGGGTTGATTTTTTTTGCCTTGTTCCCTCTATAGATCATTCTGCTTCTCCAAAGTTTTTCCCGCCATCTCCTAAGTAGTTTACAGAACATTAATCGATCTTTGGTCTATCAAGAAATCAGATACCATGTTAACCATACATTATAAATGTACAGCTAATGCTAAAGGAAGATTACTGTTAAAGAAACAGTACAGTCAATTTTCGCATTTTATAGTACTGAAAAACCTGTCAGGTATCGCCTAAAGCCTTACTTTGCCGGGCATTGTTCAAATTCAAACCCATTTTCAGATCTCCACACATCATCAGGAGTATTGTTTCAACATGATTAATGATTCTTTCGGTCAGGTGTATATGGTGCTCTTGAACATTCTATCAGTTAACTGACAAGGAATAAGTAAACTTTCCAAAAAACGTTCAAATCCAACAAAGAAATTGAACTATGAGAAAACCTAAACTGGTATTATGGATAGTGATCCTCATGTCCTTAGCAGGGACCTTGGCTTCAGTAGCGATTTCTAAAAAACGAGCAGCGCATATAGAGAAGACAAGGAATCTCATGTATAAAACGAGATTCGGTATATGTACGGTAACCACCTACACCAATTGGACAACCATGCAGCAGGCTCCTTGGCAGAGCTATTGGCATACTAATGAATTTTACACCTACCCGGTGATAGGCCCATGTCCATACACTTATCTTTATGAAGTAGAGTGAGAATTCATTCACAGAACCAGGTAGTACTAATATATACATTCAATAATCAAAATATTCTGCAGAATAAAGCAATAGGGTCAAACCCCGCCACCCTGTTGTTAACCAAAGATAAAGAGCGGGTAAAATTATTAATCATTCATAAAACCTTAAATCATGAAACGTGCAAAAGTAATTTTAACAGCAGTAGCAGTATTCGCAGTAGTTGGTGGAGCTTTAGCATTTAAAGCCACAAGAACTGCACAGGCATTGTACACTACAAATCCAGCTGGACAGTGTAAAGTTACATTCTTTACGAGCTTAACTACTCAAAGGCAGTCTCCTACTCAGCCAACTGCAACCATTACAAACCTGTATTCAACTGCACCTACCAATGCAGCTTGTCCATTGACTACCTGGTACACAATCGACTAATAATTATAAAGGGCTATAGCAATATAGCCCTTTAATACATAATCTATTACCAATTCATTATCTCTCCAGTATACAAATTAAGAAACATCACAACTTTACCAAATCATCAAAGCCAAAACCATGAAACAAGCAAAAATCATTTTAACAGGAATAACTATACTTGCAATATGTAGTGTAGCAGTGGCTTTTAAGACAACAAGGCTAACACAGATCCAATATATCAGCAATGCTGCAGGCCAATGCAAAGTTACGACGTTTAATCCTATAACCACTCTACCACAGTTTCCCAATCAACCGATTTTTACCATCACTAATAAGTACTCAACATCACCGACTAATCTTTCTTGCCCGGTTACTACATGGTATACTATTGATTAGGTAAAACAAGGACTTATCTTTGCTTCATTTATTTTATAATTCAATTTTCTTTAGTCATCCATTCCGGCATCGGCCTTCCTTTCAAATAGTGATCGAAGAATTGTTGTTGTCTCAGGCAATAATCCAACTCGTCTTCACCATGTACTCCGTGATCCCCCTTTAAGTATTCCAGGAACCAAACTTTTTTACCTTGCCTACGCAGAGCAGTAAAAAATTCAATTGCCTGCCTGATATTAATTCCACTATCATGTGTGTTATTCATCATCAGCAATGGGGATACTACATTATTACTAGCCATAACAGGAGAATTTTCTGCAAATATTTCCGGACTTTCCCATAGCATCGTACCAAGCCTATACTGCGATAATTCATGTGCAGTGTATTTGTCAGCTTTCAGTGAACCAAAGTGGCTGATAATATCCGTTACCCCGGCACCGGCACTTGCAGCAGCAAATATCTTAGTATGTGTAACCAGATAATACGTTAGGTATCCGCCAAAACTAAAACCCTCTATTCCAAGCCTTGTACTATCTACATACTTAAATTGACCAAAATATCTCGCAGCAGATACCAAAGATTGAACTGCACTTTGCCCCGGATATCCAGGCCTAAAGTGAATGTCAACAAGTGCAACCAAGTAACCGCGGCTGACATAATAAGGAATGCTAATTGAGCAGCCATTATATAATAGACTGGGAGTAATGTACGCATTCAATCCGTCGGATTTTTTATCGTAGTAGTTAAAAATAATTGGATATTTCTTAGTAGAATCAAAATCGTAAGGCTTATATAAAATACCTTCTATATTAGTACTATCGGAGGAATACCAACTATGAAGCTCGGAGGTATACCAGTTGAATCCTTTTTCCGGATGCAAATCACTGATTTTTTCAAAATGTATAAAATCCTTTGTTAAATAGTAATTCCCAAACTCTTTTGCTGCTGTCCTTTTTACCAAAAAGACATCAGCTGATATTGCCTGAACAGGGATAGAATTACATTCCTGGGGAGGAAATTCAGTTCCTGATTTAAGACGTGAAATATCATAAATATAGGGTCCCATTGAAAGACGTTTCAGTCCTCCAAAGAGTGTTGTTGAGAAGTACCCATTATCTTTAGTAACCGTATTAAATGCCGTTATCAGGAGTTCATTTCTCTTCTTAAAGAACCGGATACTTTGATCCTCAAAAGTTACCACAAACATGGTTTTTGTTTTTCTTCCTACATTATCTGTAATACATATGGGGGTATTCTTTCCTACAGGATCTAAGAGGTATATGTCATATGTTCCATAAACTAATACCCCTTTATCACCGGGAAGCCATCCCGCGATCCCTCTCATTAATCCCTTACTAAAATAGTAGTCCCACGTTTCATTTTCATTTTTTTTGGTAATCGAATTGACCCGGTTCGATTCAATAGAATAAAGACAATATGTCTGCTCTTTGCTATCGTAATATGAAAGAAATTTTCTGCCCGGGGATACCGTGACATCAAACCCATCCAAAGCTGATATCCGCTTTCTGCTGTAAGTTACCGTTGAGAAAAGGTAATATGTATTTTTACATGCTTTATTCCAGTTAGCTTCACTCAAATGGCAGTCACCATCCTGCTTTCGAATGACAATTATGCCAGAATCAATAGCGATAGCTTCTTCATTTGGCTGTTCAATCCTAAAAATTGTTCCGTCAGTCAAAGACATTCCATAAAGAAAGTTCCTTGCTCTTGGACTGGTTTCCTCACGAAGGGGTTTTAGCTGCTGATCTAAATAACTCCATATTCTAACGTTTGAATGGGAAGTATCCTTTTGGTAACTTGCAGTCTCCAGAGGATTTCGGGCATAAAAGAACAGAAACCTGGAATCACTGCAGGGGACTTTAAACCTATCTAACGTCAGGTGAATACTGTCAAGCCTTTTCCGTTTAAGAAGTCTTATCTGCCAGTTTTTAGCATCAAAAACATCTATGCACTCAGTTCCGTCAGTATCTTCAGTACGTGTATAAAACTGTGATGTGCTTCCGTTGAAATCAAAGGAGTGAATCTGCTTACCGGACCAAAATGTGATCTGCTTGCCATCATTCAGGTTAATGTATTCTAGTGAAGCCGCAGAAATATTTGATGATGATTTGCTTTTCTCAACAATAAGACAACCCCCATCTTTCAACAGGTGAATTTTTTTAATCGAGTCATATTCAAAATTCCTATCCGTTTTTAGATTAATGACTGCTATTTTGTTCTGCGTCCCTATTTTTCGGATGACTAACCAATCATTGACCTTATCTTCAATGAATTGATAACTAAGAACACTATCAATGACTCTTTCCCTTTTAGTTCTCAGATTAATAATGTTCAGGTTATCGTTACCTATGACAGTATATACTAAATGCTTAGAGTCCATTGCAAAACTATAATCACCTACATTCTCAATATCAAATGAATCTCCTTTATTAAAGCTCCGGATGCATAACCGACTGATCTGATTGCCATTGGATTTAACTAAATATCCTGCATAACTGCCATTGGGAGAAAGAGAGGGCGGATTCAAAGAAGGCCAGTTTATAATATCGGCATATTCAATAGGTTTATTCTGTGCTGAAGCGCCCAGGTAAAACAGTAGTAGAAATAGTAAATTCCACTTTTTCCTTATCTGACAATACTCAATTATCATAATTATTGCTTGAATTTAGAACGGTAAAAATTACCGATTTTTACTGCTATTGCATTGCGTTACTCTGAACAAACGGTAACGCTCTCTGTGAATTAACTAAAATGAAAGGCACCACAAAAAATATAGTGCCTTTCATTTTATCCTATGTAGCAAGTTTTACCAAGTATTTTGGTTTGACCTCATTTTATTTAGATTATTTACAAATACCTCCTGACTGTTAGAAAGCTTCACCGCCTGCTCCTGCCACTGTAATGCTTCATTCTTCATTCCCATCTTAAAAAGAAGAGCAGCATACGTATCGGCATCATTTGGATTATCTGGTGAAAAATTTTCAATATTATACTTCATAGCAGTTAAAGCTGTTTGGAGGATCAATGGATCAGTAATATGCTCCACGATAGCCCATGAAATATTATTAATATGGTATTCACTCCTTGATACAGCAGTCTGATAATATAAGCAGTAATATTTCCCGAATTTATCCCAGTTTTTCTTTTTCATAAAATACATCATGAGATCACCATACACTTTTTCCGCACCAATAGTCCCGTATCTACCTGCGATTGTCGGCACCAAAGATTCGAGCTTTTCGTCATTTCCTTGTTCCACTACAGCATTAATCTCACTTTTACCTATCCAGCTTCGAAGCATCCATTCAGCATAATTAACACCCATTACCTTATTAATATTTTCACGATTTTGGAGAAAAACTACAAAGCCCGGATCGTCAGGATCTCGCGTTACAAATTGCAACAATCTAAGATTGTCAGGAGAATAGATATCATTGACCGTTTTTATATACTCACTTATAAACTGTCGCGATTTTACAATATTGCTATCTTTAAAAGCTAATAAGGTCAATTGTCGAAGAACCGCAGAATCTCGCCGCCCTCTTTTGTAAAGGTCGGAAAGAACCTCAAATTTTTGGGCATCGGTAACTGAATCATACACAACGTCTTTCAAAACTGCTGTACCATAGATCCCTTTACTGAAAGGATCTGTCAACCTTAAATTGATTGATCTTAACTCACTTGGTAATATTTTAATTACTTTCCGGTCATAGGTCATCAATCCATTCTCTTCACCTTCCACATCAAATGGTTCCGTATAAATACTCCCTGAAAGACCCTGTAATTCCAGCCGTTTAATTGAATCGATCATATCTGAATATTTGAGTTTAAGCTCGCTTACGGAGGCTTTTGTATAGCCCCATCCTTTAAGATCATCCCACTGATGTCCCATAATGGATACTCCGGTACCACCATATTCACCGCAAAGCTGCGCTTTACCGGCCAGCTTCATACTAATCCGAGGATAGGGATAACTGTGAACATCAGTTACATCTGAACCTGCGTATGGTGTTCTGCTGCTGTCCCTAAGCCTGTTATCCACATACAAATATTCACCGGAATGTCCGTTGATAATCCTAGTATGGTCTTCTGATCTCAGAAGATCGCAGATCCTTTTTTGGTCAAACTGCCCCCACCTTTCGTTAAATACCACCCACATAATAATAGACGGATGATTATACAATTGATTAATAATCTCCTTAGATTGGCTTTCAAAAGCTTGCTTCGCTCCAGGTGGCAAAACCTGGTTTGGATTTACCATATCCTGCCAGACAAGCAATCCATAACGATCTGCATAATAATACCAAAGGTCCGGCTCTACTTTAATATGCTTCCTTATGGTATTAAAGCCCATTTCTTTAATAGCCCTAACATCGAATTCCATTGCGCTCGCAGTGGGCGCTGTGTACAGCCCTTCTGGCCAGAAACCCTGGTCCAGAACTCCGTGGTTAAAGATGTATTTATTGTTGACAAAAATACGGTCAATCCCTTGCGCATCCTTTTCAATAGATATTTTCCTAAATCCGAAGTAGCCGCTAACGGTATCAACAATTTTATTGTTTTTTAGCAACTTAATACTCAAATCATACAAAAATGGTGAATCAGGCCACCACAATTTGGGATTTGGCAGTGGTATGCTTATCGGTTGACTATTTTTCCCCTCACCTTTCGCAATGATCTTATTTCCGTCTTTAATTATCACTTCTACCTGACAATTTTCAGAAGCTGCAATCCTGCATTCAACAGTACCCATATCCATATGGGACTCAACAGCATAATTTTCTATAAAATCATGCGGAACATTCTCCAACCATACCGATTGCCAAATCCCTGAGCTGGCAGTGTAATAAATATTACCAGGATTAAGGACTTGCTTACCGTGTGGCCCAATGCCATCATTGGAAGGATCATATACCTTAACAACAATTTCATTTTCCCCCGACATCAGGTATTTGCTGATCTCAAATGAAAATGATGTATATCCACCTTCGTGCGTCCCGACTTCTTTTCCGTTAATAAAAATCCAAGCCTTATAATCCACTGCTCCGAAATGAAGCAGAACCTTACCCGAATTCTTTACTGTATATCTAAACTTTCTCTTATACCAGAGGAATTGAGTGGGTGTAAGCTTTTCCTTCACCCCTGAAAGAGCGGATTCAACAGGAAACGGTACTAGAATCTGCCGATGATAATTAACAGGCTCTTTACTGGAGGTGTCTGAAAAAGCCATATCCCATAGACCGTTTAAATTCATCCAATTTCCCTTTCTTACCATTTGTGGCCTAGGATAATCTTTGTAGACATTTTCCGGTGAAACCGAATCAGCCCATATCGTCTTAACGGGAACACTTGCCATAGACCACTTTTCTGTGATCTGTCCATAGCAATAGTTGATACATCCTAAAAAGGAAAGCAGAATAAATGTGAAACTTCGAAATTTTTCCATGAAATATTTTAGTTTATTTTCCAATGACAACAATTAAAGCTGAATTTCCAGCTCTAATAACCCGGGTTTTGATGACCGCGCAGTGCAAGGTTTATATTAATATCTGACTGAGGAATGGGATACAGCTGATCGTTTACAGACCAATTATTTCCCTTTATCGGCTGCAGGACAGATGTCGCTTTTCCCGTTCTTTTGAGGTCAAGCCATCGATGTCCCCATTCCGTAAAAAGTTCTGCCCTGCGCTCCTGTAAAACTGCATCCAGAATTTCATCCTGGTTTGCCAATAGTATTGGATTCAGCCCTGCTCTTCGTCTTATTGCATTTAGATCATCAAGCGCATCACCTGCCTTTCCCTGATGGGCACGTGCTTCCGAACGAATCAGATATAACTCAGCCAATCGTACTACTACAGAATATTCGGTCACCGCGGCAAAAAGTTCATTACTTTTATATTTCACCGGGAAATAATACGTGCCATTGTCAATTTTTACACTGTCTATCCACGTACGACGTTGATCTCCATAGGACACACAATCATTGATGCTTTCACTTAAATACACTCTGTAACCAAAGGGATCAGGACCGGTTGGTGGAAGCTTGAAAGCATATGCCTCTGCAGCATTGGTAAATACATCACTTACCGATTGAATTTGCCACATTGCCTCTTTACTGCCAACAAGAAAGACATCAGTTATAGGTACCAAATCGTACAATTCCTTATGATCGATAACTTCCGTAGCTTTGATTTCTGCATTTGCCCAATCTTTCATATACAAATAAACGCGAGACAAAAAAGCTTTAGCAACTGATTTATTGGGAACTATACGACTATTTGTGGGATTAACCTTTGAGTTATCTACATAATTTTCATTAAGTAGTGTTTCAGCATTTTTCAAATCACCAATGATCTGATCATAGATCTGTGAAGTGGACGTTCTACCAATATTCGAATTCTTCTTATAGTCAGAAGTTAATACCAGTGGAACATCGCCATACAAATTGACCAAATAGAAATAGCCAAATGCCCTGATAAAATAGCACTCACCTAACAATTGGTTCTTTACCGCATTTGACAATGTTGTACTTTTCATTAAGCCCTCAATAGAAGAATTGGCAATAAAAATATAGGATGAATAAATGTTCATCCAGAAATCATTGCTGCTGGTATTGGTGCTGGTGAGTGAATTAGTATAATAGTATAAAAAAAGTGGATCACCTACGTTATCAACGACTTTAAGCTCATCCGCGGACAGTCCACCAAATTGGGACAAGGATGTGAGACCACTGTTAATCCCTTGTGAGCTCATTTGTGTATAGATTGCATTAACTGCTGCAACAGCTGAAGCATCAGAAGTAAATACAACATCGCCATTGATATTGGTCAAAGGAGTATCAACCTCCACCAGCTTTGTACAGCTAGTGAAAAGAAGAAAACTACCTATTAGCATGATAGCTATTTTATTGTGATATATATTGTCCATTTGAATTAATTTAAAATGTCAGTTGAAAGCCGGCAGTAAATACCCTTAAAGGAGGAAGAGAGATCGAGGACTGTGTCTCAGGGTCTAAACCTTTGAAAGAGGTAATGGTAAATAAATTCTGGCAATTGATGAACACCCGACCATTCTCCAGGGATAACTTCTTTCTTATCATTTGTGGTAAGATATATGATAATGAAGCATTTTTTAAGCGTATATAAGAAGCATCCACATAAAAATCATCACTAAATGGTACATTGTAGTAAGCGCTGTAAGCTTTAAAATCTGTAGCTGTGTATTTTTGAACCGGCTTTTGGTCGCCCGTTTTCTGCCATCTATCTAAAACCCATACAGGTTGATTGGTTTTATTAGAACCGGGAGGTGCCGGCCAATATTTTGGAGCTAATTGCTTAACAACCTGTAATAAAAAGTCAAGCTGTATCCCTTTATAACTTATTGTATTGCCTAATCCTCCAAAAAATTTAGGATCTTTATTGATAACAACCGTTCTATTAGCCGGATCTGAATTCGGATTATCGGTCAGGTTCCCGTCTGTGTCTGTAAATAAATATCTCCCTTCTTTACTATCAACACCTTTAAAGGGATAGGCTTTAATGATATTAATCGACTGTCCGATTATAAAATCGTTAGCGTAGATTGAGCTGCTTAAGTTGTCAAATCTTCGCAAGCTATTTCTGGAAACAGTCAGGTTAAAAGAACTGCTCCATTTAAAATTCCTTTTAGTGATGTTAACTGTATTTAGAAGAACCTCCAAACCGGAATTACGAACTACTGCAGGTAGGTTAATGTCCAAGTACCGGGGGCCGGCGGTTGAAGGGAGTTCGCCGAAATTTATAAGATTAGATGATCGGTTAATAAAATAATTACAATTCACTAAAATACGATCAGAGAATAGCCCGAGATCCAGTCCAAAGGAAAGTTTTTTTGTTTCTTCCCACTGAATATAAGGATTCGTCAGCTTATTTTGCACCAATGAAGGGGCTCCCAAATAGGGTACAGGTGGCGTGTTATAGGAATATAAACTCAAATAAACATAGTCGCCTATCTGATCATTTCCCGTGGTCCCATAACTGACACGCAACTTGCCATAATCAATAACTCTTGACAATGACCTGAAAAATTTTTCACTCGAAAAAAGCCAGGCTGCTCAAACTGCTCCAAAATTATTAAAACTGTTAGCTGAACCAAACCGGCTGCTACCATCCCGGCGCCCGGAGAGATTCAAAATGTATTTATCTTTAAGGTTATAATTGATCCGAAAGAACCCGGCATTATATTTATATTGTGATTGAATCGTGGTAGCTGGAGGAATTGAAACTGTAGCAGCGGAACCTATATTCTCTAACGCATCATCATTTGTATAACCGGAACCATTGATCTGCTTCCTGTTACTGTTGGTTTGCTGTACAGTAGCTCCTACGAGTAGGTTTAATTTGGAGTTTAAAAATTGATGATCAAAATTTAATTGGGGCTCAACAAGCCAGGATTTAATACTATTATCCCCGTAATTGGCTGTACGGGTGACGAAATTAATATATTCAGGTGCCCAGACAGATGCAGGATCAGTAGTTAATTCATCGGTAGATAACGAATTGTATCCAATGCTTGTTCTAAAAGTTAATGTTCTTAGAATATTATAGCTAAGTACAGCATTAGCCAATAAATTGTCAGTCTTTGACTTATATAAAGCTGTAATTTTGGCCAACGGATGGTTTGTGCCAAGGGTTGAAATTCCCTGGTCATTTGTCCCCCAATTCAAGCTGCCATCCGGTTTTCTCAAATCAGGTGCATTGGGAGATAACTCCATTGCATTCCTTGTTAAATCAATATTGGGTAATCGGTTATCATCGTTTAAGTAGCTTCCGGAAAATACAGATGAAAACCTACGATCATTTGAAGAAGCACTTAAATTAAAGTGAACATTCACTTTTGTGTTAGCAAGATCTGTCGGAAAAACAGTCGACTCCCTGTGGTATCCTGTTCCTACAAGATATTGAACATTTGAACTGCCACCCGAAAGGTTCACTTGAACATCATTGTACTTTGCCTTTCCTCCCAAAAGCTCCTTCTGCCAGTCTTGGCTTTTTTGCTGACTCCAGGTGCCGTTAATGTCATAATCGTTTTCACCAATGGGTCTGTTATCATTCAATTTAGCCTCTTTTCGCATTTCAATATACTGAGCCGTGTTGAGCAGCTTTAATTTCCTCGAAACCTGACCATAACCTGTCTGAAAATTCAAAGAAACGTGCATGGATCCCGCTTTTCCTTTCTTAGTGGTAATCAGAATGGCTCCATTAGCAGCTCTTGAGCCATAAATCGCGGTCGCATCTGCGTCTTTCAAAACATCAATACTCTCGATATCTGCCGGATTGATGAATGCTAACGGATTTCCGTTTTGCGGAAAAGCAGCGGTTCCAAGAATGTTACCCAGATTGGGTAACAATTGTGACACATAGGGGACACCATCGATCACAAAAAAAGGATCATTTCCTCTAGTCATCGAGTTCTGACCCTGGATTCTAATTTTAATGCCACTTCCAGAAAGCCCCGTAGCCTGCTCAATGGTGAGTCCAGGAACCCTTCCCTGTAGAGCTAGAATTGGATTATTAACAGGTTGGTTTTCTATTTCTTTGGCACCAACGGAGACAATATTCTCGGTAGCAAACCTTTTAATTTTTGTACCATAGGCAACAATTATGGCGGCGTCCAACTCATTAACTACTTCTTTAAGCCTTATAGCCAAAAAATTAGATGAAGGAATCTGGTATTCTATGGTTGAATAGCCCATCATAGAAACCACCGCCGTTCGATTCGATACCTTGACATTATTGATGATGAAAGAACCATTATTGTCTGTGGATGCACCCTTACCTGTTCCCTTGATGAGAATATTGGCACCAACCAAAGGTGTCCCTTTTTCATCTGTTATCTTGCCTCGTATCAAAGTGATCGTATCAGCAGGAGCATTGAGTTCGCTGGGCTGCACTCGCTTTTTAATTCCATAGCTGTTATTTCCAAGATCTGTTATCAGAAATTCCTTACTGTCAAGCAGCTGATGAAGGATTTCGCCGACCGTTTTATTTTTGGCCTCATAACTGATCCCCCTGTACGGAGAGACATCATCATTCTTGAACCAGATCGTAGTCTCGGCTTTTTTTGCCACCTGCCTGAGAATATCGGCTAGCGCGGCATCTTTGACAGAGATCGAAATCTTATCCTGTAAAACACTGCTGTATCCCTTCATTTGAAGTCCAGGATATAGGAAAAAGAATAACAAAAGCAATAAGCATAGGCAGGTTTGAGTTGGTTTGACAATCGTTTGCATGTGTACATAGTTTGGTTGTAAATGGTTGATATAGCTCCCCATCCCTAAGTCCGGCATTGTACACTGCCGACCCTAAGAATAAAAACCGGTGACACCAGATGAACATCCGGTGCCGCCACGTAGCGTCTTTTTACGGTTATGTTAGGGAAATAAAAGTAAAGCCGTTTTTAGCGTAGTCTCTTTTACTTCAATAGGTATAGAAATTCTTGATTCTCAAAAAAACATGACGTAAGCGTTTGTTTCTCTGGCATGAAACAAGTCCCTTTCTATAGCTAATACGGAAAACAATTCCTCAGGTACTAATCATTTTGAAAAAAAATTGTTGTAAAGACAAGTGACCTTTTCTGACACCCTCATTTATATAATACTATGACCATATATAAAATAATAGGCGTCTGATCAGCCTGATTCTTTATTTTTCAGAATAATTGTAAAATTTCTTAACTTATACTTAATTATAGCTAATTTGGACATTTTTGCGAATATACCATCCACAAGCACCTTTCAGCCATTGCCACAGTTTCCTAGCATCACCATTCGGGAGATAACCCTCCCTTAAAGCCTATTGCCTGATAAAGGCACAGAAGGCAGATCTTTTCAATCAATTAAAAATTAGCGGAAGCCTTTAATAAAAGTCACTTCCCAAGATGGATGCATAACAATGAGTACGAAAGGAGAACGGTACTATACATTTTATAATGACGAAAATGATAAAGCCATTTTGCAGGGTATCATCATAGGCGATGAAAAAGCCCTGAAGGCTGCTATCGATCGCTACCAACAACAAATGATGATCGAAGCCTTCAGCCTTTTAAAGGATGTCCAGGAGGCTGAAGATATGATCCAGGAAATTTTTATTCGCATCTGGGAGAACAGAGAGCGTCTGGGGAATCAAAAATATGCCTCTTCTATTGGCCCTTACCTGCTCCGGGCAACCCGTAATAAATGCCTGGATAAAATTGCTCATAACAAGATCATCAATAAAAGAAATGCGTTCTTTAGTCAAAACCTAAGCCCGTCTCATCATTCTAACCCGTCAGAAATTAAAGAACTCAGAAGCAGCCTTCAATCCGCCATAGATTCCCTTCCTCCTAAAACCCGAAGCTCCTTTAAAAAATTGTATGAAGAAGACCTTACCCAAAAGGAAATAGCCTTGCAGGAAGGAGTATCCCTACAGACAGTAAAAAACACGATTAGCAATGGACTCAGGATGCTTCGTGAAAAATTGAGGCATTTTCAATAAAAAAAGTTCTGTCCCGATTAGTACCTGAACATCAAATTTTAGTATTTACAATAGATGGAGAACCAACTCGAACATATTAGATTTTTAGTGACCAAAGAGATTTTGAAAACGCTTTCAGATGAGGAAAGGAATTTCCTTATGGAAGAGGTGGCTAAAAACCCTGATGCTGCAGAAACCCGTGAAGATCTGCTCTCGGTATCACAAGATCCTGAGCTTTTAGCCTATCTGAATTCGGAAAGACCCGGCAGTCAGTCCACTATTATTATGGACAGGCTTTCTGTCCGCAAAAGAAAAAGAAGGGTTATCTACTCCGTTGCCATAGCAGGCGCTGCAGCGGTCGTCTTGTTTTTTGCTATTCCTAAAGCCCTGCACCTGGGTTCCGGAAAATCTCAACCTTCTTTTGCGAAAAATGAGCAGGTTCCTGTCATGGGAAAATCTGTACAGCTCCGGCTCTCCGGTGGGCAGGCTATTGATCTGAAAGAGGATACCGCTGAATTCGTTATAGGCGAACAGAAAATGAAGACGATTGGGAAAATACTAACCTATCTTCCCTCTGACAATCATAAAGCCAGGTTTGCGACATTAACTGTCCCTGCCGGAAAGGATTATATCGTAAAACTTCCTGATGGTTCGGAGGTTCATCTCAACTCAGTTTCTACGATCCGCTTTCCGATGGTTTTTGATCAAAATCTTCGGGAGATCATGATCACCGGAGAAGCTTATATCAAGGTGGCACCTCATGCCGGTACAATATTCAGGGTAAAACTCCCTGGTCAGAGCGTGGATGTGCTTGGTACCGAGTTTAACGTGAATTGCTATGATTCCCTGCGCCATACCGTCTCACTGGTAGCAGGAAAAGTCAGAGTAAGTACGGAAAAAGATCATTGGGAACTGAGTCCCGGAGAAGAAGCGGTAGCCGGTCAGGACAAACTCATCAGCCGTCCATTTGACCGTTATAGTACTCTCGCATGGCTGGATGGAAGGTACATCCTCAACAATATTTCTCTGCAGGAGGTCTGCGCCCTGATTATCCGGATTTATGGAGTTTCTGTGCAGGTAGATAACAAAGCGCTCTTACAAAGCCGATTTACCGGGAAAATTATTAAAAGCCAGCCTCTGGAACAGGTATTACGAGGATTAGCATCAACAAGCGGAATTACCTATGAGCAGGATGCCGAAGGAACCTATCATATCAGATAACGGTTTCTTATCGGTCTGTAAAGGGGGGATTTTATTGCATTTAGAGGAAAATAGCAGAGATTCCATTCTATGGAATCAGGATTGGTGTGTCTTTGATTATCACACAAATGTGTCATTTTTTGTCCGCTGCGCTCCCGAGTACTGGCATAAATTATAAATTGAGGTCTTATCAACCTCAGAATGCATGTCGACCCTCGAACACGAAACGCTGATAAAATATCTGGAATCTGGCGATTTAACATTAAAAAGTATGGCATTTCAGCAAATATTCTATTCATTATATCAGCGGGAGATAAGCTATGCGTACCTGCTGCTGGATGAAATGGAAGATGCCAGAGATATTGGCCAGCTCACGTTTTTACAGTTCTGGCAGCTTACCAGGTACAGCCATATTTATCCTTTTGCAGCCTATATCAGGAAAATGACGCATACCAACTGCCTGCGTCTGATTAAGGGCAGGACAGCTCTTAGATCCAATCTGGCAGAATATTTCAGGCATGCTGAGACGTATGAGAAGGCTAATTTCGACCGGCTTCCTGAGCTTAAAGCAGCCATCGAAAGGGCTATAGAGTCTCTACGCCCGTCCCATCGCCGGGCTTTTCAACTCTATTATATCGATAATATCAAGCAAAAAGAAGGGGCAGAGATCATGGGAATCACCACCCAGAATTTTAAAAATTATATTCATCTTGCAGTGGTGAACCTGAGGACACAGCTGGGAAGCTTTTTTGATTTCTAACACTATACTCAATTCATTAACAATATACCTTACTGCAAAATACTGCGGGTAAATGCTTTTACCTATGGACAATAACCTATTTGATGAGACACGTTTTATGGACATCCTTACACGGAAACTCACCGGTACCGCCATTACCCGTGAGGAAGGCGACTACTTCAAACGCCATCTGATCTCCGATGACCCTTTTGTCAGCAGGCGCTGTCAGGAAATTATTGCCGAAATAACCGCCAAACATCCGTTACCTCCGGTATCACCCGCGAATAACCTCGATATGGAAAAGGAATATGAGCATATGCTCGCTGCCATCCATCCAAAGAAAAATAGCACCTCCAAAATTCTTACTACTGTACTCATCCTACTATTCATACTCCTTGTCATCGCCTTCTTTCTCTATTTTGCACGCTAACAGCCGATTACATAATATATACAAGAACAAGAAGCAGTTACGCATACCGGAATAAAAAATATATTCCCCAAGCGTTACCTTTTTCCTTTTTTGCACTTTTTATACTTAGTGAAGTACTCAGTGATGAAAAGGAAAAGGTCGTGGGGACCTGGCGTGATTGTGAACCCGTGGAGTTTCATCATTGAAACTACTCATCGTTGCTACGATTGTTATAAAAATGTTCGACTTCCCGGACAAAAAATTCCTTAAAAAGAATCGTTGACCGGGTTTTGATAACTCATTAGCTAAAGAAATGAGTTACTGGGAAAATACCCTCCCGGTCTTTCAAGGCCGGGAGACCTTATTACGCTTTTTGAAGGGACTTTAAAAAAAAGTTTCTTAACAAACGTTACTTTTTTACGGTTTTCACAAGATAATATTAACAGTATTGTAAATAAACAGGGCAATTTTTTATCATAACAATGCATGAGCAAATGGTCGCTGGCACGACCGCTCACTAAAAGTACGCTGTCATTTTTGTGACGGCAGGCTTTTCTTATTCTCAAAAAACGTAGTCTCTTTTTATGATTAAAACCACTGAAGAAACCAGCCCCTCAGAAGCCGCCCTGCGGCTAAAGATTGTCATGTACCAGGGTGATACCTTTACGGATTCCCTGACAAAAGGATTCATTGACCTTCGCCAGTTTCTGGAATTGTTACAAAATTCCGATGATCCTTCCTGCAGACATATAGGCAATGTCACATTGGCCAAGGCAACAGATATGCTCTTTATGACCCTTCGTATGAAGGCTGCCATCACAGATCCTGCTAAGACCTGGTATGAGGCCCACGAAAAAAAGCAGTGTAACATCACAGAAATACTGGAACACATTGCAGATTATTTCAGTGCAGAGGCAAGCCTTAAAAAATATCTGTTCCACTACTCCATTTTCCAGCAGATCCCTGAGCTGATCTATACGGATCAGGTACTCCTTTCCCGAATTCTTATCTCATGGTTCGATAATATTCACCATTTCTCAACCTCCGGCGATCATACTTCCATGCGGGTATCAACCGAGAATAATGAATACCTGTGTATCAAGATCATTGATAATGCAGGTAGCCTGGAAAGGGAGGAAATAAGGCAGCTATTCAGCGAAAACAGAGAAGGCATGAGAGGAAGAGTAAAATACGGAAACGGTCTCTTTCTCTCTCAAAAGATGGTTCGGTCACTGGGTGGAAAAATTGAAATTGTTCCTACACTATCAGGACTGGAATTCTATCTGTATATCCCTTATCAAAAACCATAAGAGTCCCCATCTGCATGTTTTTTAAATTATTATTTGGTCGTTCTGAAAAGGAAACAGCCCTTCTTAAAAGTTTTGATATCAAAACGTCGTTTCAGATCAAGAGGAATATCGGAAAATGTCTCGATGTTTTACGGTCTGTTACAGCCAATGCAGAGGCCTGTAAAGCAGCGGGGATCGTGGCTAAAGATCAGCAGGGAAAAGAAATTGATATTACAGATACCCAACAGATAGACCTGACCATACTGATGCTTGAAACAACGGAGCATCTCATTGAAACGCGGATCATCCTGCTGGCGGTAAAAAGCAAAAATCCACTTTCTTTGGATGACGACCTGTTCGATCTTAAGTTTATGATCATTCGTTTAATGCATCTTTTTGAAAGAGGAGCCGCGGAAAGAGAGGTTATACTGGAAAAGGCAAGAATTACTGATATTGAATTTGTTCAATCTGATGCTAAGAAAATCCGGTATATCTTGACCACCTTACTTCAGATTGTCATTCAACTGGCCAGACCTGAAACATCGATAACCACCACAGCATTCAGGCATGATGAATTCTTTTGCTTTTATGCAACAATACAGTTAGACAGGCAGGAAGATACCCATAAAATGCCGCTCTCCGGTGAGGTCATCAAAAAGAATATCTATACTCAATTTCAGGATGAAATAGAGCTTACAGAAAAGTATGTCGATCTTATTGGGGGAAGTCTGAGGCTGGCAGAATCGGATACAGCAAAAAACAGTGACGAGCTGAAGTTTATCGTAGAACTGAGTATATACAGGATGTAGCTTTTAACGCCCATTATTCACCAACCACTAATGATAAAGCTTTATGATCTATCATAAGGAAAGGAAACTCCATGCCTGTAAGCATCCAAACCAAAGTTTTATGTTTTGCTTCATGTTTTCATGCTTAGGAGGAAATTAAGTATTACAGCATAATTCAACACGGAGCAGAACAGTTCATCCCCTAGAAGCCTGGTAAAGGCTCTCTACATTACAAAATACCAAAACGGCGCCATGATATTCAGTGAAATATTCAAAAAACCAGGCTTTCGCAAAAAACCAGATCACTGGTGGTTTTTCCCAATAATCAAATCGATACTCAATGCTCCCTGTAGGCTGCACTTCAGGTACACCTGCCTAATTGTACCGGCCGTCCTCCTGCCGTTGGCTTTATTGGCTCAACATTCCGCCCCATTTGATACCGTATTTCCTGATACGGTTAAGCAGCGTATCATATTTCGGGACAGCAGCAGATGCGAAATGGATAAGGGCTCGGTATGCAAATACGCTGGCGCCGGATGGAGATCGCTTTTAGTATCGGG
>CBFGVN010000013.1:0-20980 GCA_965651845.1 uncultured Chryseobacterium sp.
TTTGGATTATTGGCTTATCACCTATCCGAAGACCTGGCAAAAAGATATGGGATAAAAAAGAAAATATATGACCATTGGGATCCTGTTTCAGACCTTACGCAGGAATTAAAGATTGTCACAGCAAAACGCAACGTTAGAATAGAAGAACATACAAAATTTGTCAAAAGGATTTTAGGATAAATCGCTGCTATCCTAGTACTATAGTTTGATATAAGGCATCTTATTAAGACTCCTCTTTGATATTATAAAAAAATATTATAATTTAGAACCAAGCCATAGATAAGCATCATTGATAAGAAATATATTTTGACCCCGTGAAACTGCCTCCTGAATTAGAAGACCAATATGTAAAAGATGTTCTGTATAACCGATCCTTAGAAAACCTTCCGGATGAAAAATGGGAACCCATAGAAGATTATGAACACTATGAGATTTCTAATTATGGACGGGTGAAAAGTCTTGAGCGTGAGTCTCTGTCATTATTCGGTAGAGAGCGTACACTTCCGGAAATGATCATGAAACCTGTTTTTGACAGACATTTTAACAAGTATCTTAATCGTTATTTCTACAATGTCAATTGCAGGTTATCACTGGACGGAAAAAAAACCATAAAATCTATATCTCGCCTAGTATATTATCATTTTGTTGAAAAATTTGATTTGAGTGATCTCCGCATTGCCATTACCGCTAAAGATGATAACAAACTCCATGTGCATAGCAGTAATTTAAAGAAGGTTTCTGCCAGTGAGAGATCTCTGAATACATTTAGAATGGACAGAATTAAAAACCGACATGTCCTCTTTTTGCAGCCCATCAGTCAATACACCACTGAAGGTGAGCTTGTTGCTGAGTTTGAAAGCTTTTATGCTGCAGAAAAAGCTTTCGGGATTGATCCTACAGCCATTTATCATGCAATCTTCAAAGAAACATTGGTCGCAGGAGCATACCGCTGGTTTTTGCAAAGCAATCCTCCAAAGAAAGAAGATTTTATCATCACCGATACATCCGGAAGATTATTTAATGAGCAGCTGTGGGAAAGATTGGGTAAGCCAGTCATTGATAAAAAGAATCCACCTTCCTGTATGAATCTCTCTGTCGAGGATCTTCCGCACGAAAAATGGAAACCAATACCCGGGTTTGAGGGGCGGTTTAGCATTTCCAATAAGGGAAGGGTAAAAAGATGGGGTGGCTGGAATCCTGTCCGAAGAAGGATTTTTCAAAAAGAGCGCATCGTCCTGCAGTTTGTTGAGTTTAAAGCTGATACTTTATATTCAATGTGTGCTATTTTAGATGATCCCTATGACAGAAAAAAGGACACTCGCATCGAAATTGCCAGATATCTTTTTCATTGCTTTATCAGGTCATTTGATCTCAATGATAAAACACTTATTGTTCTCAATGAAAATGATCCTCAATGGGAAATAGATCAGTCAAAACTTGTATTACAATCTGTTAAGGATATTCCCAAAAGGAAAAAATTAAAATCGGTACGTATCCTGCTTAATTCAAAAAAAACATTTAACGATGTCCTTTGGGAAAAATTGGGTAAACCTGATATCGATAAAAAGAATCCTCCGCCAATTCTTAATTTATCTGTAACGGATCTTCCGAATGAACATTGGAAGGCATTGCCCGGTTATGAAGGGAAATATGTTATTTCGAATAAAGGAAGGGTAAAACGACTAAGTGGCTGGAAAATGGGAATTCAATTTTTTGCAGAAGAGCAGATTTTGACCATTAATGCCGATAAGTTCAAAGACAGTCTTTATCTCTGTTTTCGTTTACATGAACAGATACGAAGAACGACAATAAGGCTTCACCGTTTGCTCTATCATTGTTTTGTGGAAGAATTTGATTTGAACGACACCTCAATGGTTGTGGTTAATGATAATATCCCACTATGGGAAATGGATCTCTCAAAGCTCTCACTGCACAATTCCAATTCAAGGCTCAATCAAAAGAGATTAGTGGCGCAAGCCAAATCGAGAAATAAGTAATTGCCCCAGATTCTACATAATAAAATATGAGGTATTGTACTTCATTTTAGTCAGTCCTTTATTGGCTCTGTTTACTTAATCTGATAAGTCTTTCCACTCTTGGACGATTGTATCTCTGAAGGAAAATGGGATATAGATTAAGTAAGACATTTAATGTGAGTAACCATAGTGATCTAGCCGGTTCAAAATCAAGTGCCACAAAAATTGTAAATCCCAGAACAATAAGAAAGATAATAAGGTGATCCAGCTCAGATTTTTTGGTTTGATAATATAGCTTCGCCAAAGCTTCTGAGTTTTTTTCTACCGGATTAGATTTCTTAGTCAGCTTTTCCCAGCCTATTACAACCAACAGTTTTCTGAAAAAATCTATACCCAGCAGTTTGTATAGTTTGCCACCTCGTTCCCATTCCTTCGGAAGGTAATACGAAGAGGTAAGCGGGCTTTTCAAAATTCCAGTAAAGGCAAACACACATAACATCAATAGGAAGTTCAGCGCCCAGGCGAATGAAAAACTATCCATTTTAATATAGTTAACCAGGATACAAACTGATGTAATAGCAGCTAGGGCAAGCAAAAGCAAGATTGTTATTTTTCTCATAAGGTAGTTTCAGCTAAGATTGCAGATTTTCTCTTCCGCCAAAGCTATTTGAATAACATATTAAAACAACAGAGTCTTAATTAAACAATGGTCATACGTCGGAATATGCCTTGTCAATAATAAAGGAGATAGCTTCCTGTACTTCTTTTCTTCCTTCTTCGGTTTTTAGATCCAGCCCGCAGAACGTATTATTATTGGTGGTAGCATAAATATCAAGATAGTAAATTCCGGAAACCAGCATAGCTGTAATAGCCCGGTATCGTCCTGCCTTAGCTCCGAAATGAGGATCACAGACATTCTTAAAAATCACTTCACCCTCTTTTTCCCTGTTATCAGCAAGCTTCTTCAGGGATTTCCTGTTTTCCATCAGACCCCACAGGATAATTTTCTGCAGTTCCCTGTTTTTATAGACATAGTCAAACTGTGAGAGAAGCAGCTGCTTAGAAATCGCCTGACCGCCGTCCCTAAACTCCGGAACAGCCTCTTCCTGCTTTACATTGCTCCAAAAATCCTGGGTACTGATATACTCGTCAATGAGCTTATCTGTACCTCCAAAATAATCATAGATCAGCTTTTTATCCAGACCTGCCACTGCAGCAATATCGTTGACCTTTAATGCTGAAACGCCTTTTGTCTTTAATATTTTCCCTACCGCATCCAACAATTTCTTTTTGCTCCTTTCTTTATTCCTGAAAACTCCATCGCTGATTTTTCTTGTCATAAGCTTTCATTATATGGCTAAAAAGAATGATGCATTAAATATACTATTATTTTATCACCAAATGGTGATATATTTGTTAAGGATACGTAAAATTACTAGATCGTAGTTTGACCTGAAGAATAAACAGAGTAGTAATGCAAAGAACAAGAGCATACAAGTAACCCTGTACTGCTCCTTAGAGCCCTTTCCTTTAGTTATTAAAAACAAATGCGTTATGCATGTACAATTAGTCACCATTCTTGACAATAAGCTGGAAGAAGCTGTCCGTAAATTCTCCCACCTGCCGTTTCAGATATCGGCTGTTAATTTCAGCATTGAAAGCCAGATCCTTGAGTACAGTGCTGTGATGTTGAAAAGCTATTTACAATTCCTGGTTGCCATAGAACTACTTCCTCGAAAGTATAATTATTACAAGCACCCGATTCATCTTACACATTCCCAAGATGGTGTATATTCCAAATTTGACAATCAAATGGATGAAAAAGCCTTAGTCGCAATTAGAGACCGTGTAAACCTGATGCTTCACAGATATTCTGAAAATGACCAAAACCAGGTGATATCCATCTATGAGCATTATAACAGTTCCGACCATCTGATGCTGGTAGCAGGAGTAAGTATTATCGATACAAAATCTTCATCGGCTGTAAGTCTTCTTCACCAGTTAAGTTTGCCGGTCAACCTATTTGAGTTTACAATCGACAGACCGGTTTACCTTATTGAACTTTTAAAATCCTATCAAAAAGATACTAGTCTTTCTGTTCAGCGGTTGGCAGCACAGTACGGGAAAAGCTACAAGCAGGTTCAGAAGGACTCGAAGTTATATTTTGGATCAACACTCTACAACTTTATCCTAAAGCTCAAAATGTTTGATACGTTTGAGGATATTATGTTTACTGATCTCAGCTTAAAGGAAATTGCTTATAAGAATGACTTCCAGGATTATGGCAGCATGTACCGGCTGTTTAAACAGTATCAGTTCTCCTTAAAGCAGATTCCCAGATTTTTAGAATTGAGCACCAGCGGAATTATCTGCTATGTATTGGCCGCTTTTTATTATCTCTGAAGAAGTATTTAAAATAATTAAGTAAATATTTGGATGTTTTAATTCTGTGAAGAAATCGAACTTTACAACAGATTCTAAAACATAGTCCGTTGAAAAAGATATTCCCTCATTTAACCGAAATACTTAGTTATTTTTTTGTTCTTCTTTTTTGCTACGCAGCAACAAGCAAGCTCCTGGATTTTGAAAACTTCAAAGTGCAGCTGGCACAATCCCCGCTGCTCAGTGCTTACGCCGGATTTATTTCTTATGCAGTCATTATTATCGAAATCATCACTGCCCTTTCTCTTTGTCTACCTAAAACAAGATTATGGGGACTATATGCTTCACTGTGGCTAATGGCAGGTT
This sequence comes from uncultured Chryseobacterium sp., assembly GCA_965651845.1. Classification (GTDB taxonomy): domain Bacteria; phylum Bacteroidota; class Bacteroidia; order Flavobacteriales; family Weeksellaceae; genus Chryseobacterium. The sequence continues at coordinate 4,725 of CBFGVN010000013.1, forward strand.
TCACTATCTATATTTATCTCATTCTTAACTACAGTGATTTTATACCTTGTTCCTGCGGAGGTATTTTGGAAAAGCTCGGCTGGACAGAACATCTTTTTTTTAATGTTGGATGTATCATCGTGGCCCTTGCAGGCATTTTGCTCTTTGAGAAAAACAGAAAGATCCGTTTGCTGCAACCTCTGTTCTACTCTGTTTTAATTATATTTATGAGCAGCAGCATTGTTATCATATTATTCATAACTTCAGAGCAGATCATTAAAAGAGAGAACAATTTTACCAGGCGTTTTTTACTCCATCCTATTTTGGAAGACAAAACCCTAGATCTTGGATTGAACTCGTATTACTTTGCAGGTATAAGTAATGGACGGATCTATTTGGGAAATATAACAGCTCCTTTATTGATTACAGCCGTAGATACCGCATTGAAGCAAATAAAGACAGTCCGCGCGTCCCTGGATCATTCAGATTACCGCTTCAGAAATCTTCAGCTGCAGGTTAAAGACTCCAACTATTATTTGTACGATGGAAGTGTTCCCGTCATTTACCGGGGAGCTTTGGGGGACACCACAGCTCATACCATCAGCTACCAGGATGCTTACTTCACCCAATTGGCAGTGTTGGACATCTCTAGTTTTGCGATCCGGACACAAAGCCGACAAAACAGACAGTATCTGCTTGCGAAACTCAACTTGCAGCATACCCCTAAACTACAGATGTATCCCTCTATTCTTAAAAAACAAATCGACGGTGTGTTTGATGTGGATGGTAAGCTCATTACAGGACACAGTAACCCGGAAGTTCTTTATACCTATACCTACAGAAACGAATTCATCGTAATGGATAAACAGCTCAGTGTAATTAGGAGATTTCATACGATCGATACAACGACGATTGCCAAAATTCAGACCCGAAGGCTCTCTGATGGAACCCACAAGATGAGCGCGCCGCCGCTAAAAGTAAATGGCACGGTAGTCCTTCATCGGGATCTTCTTTTTATTCATTCTAATCTAAAAGGAAAGCATGAATCCCCGCAAATGTGGAAGAAAGCAAGCATCGTGGATATTTATCGTACCAGCGAACAGGAATATGTGGGAAGTTTTTATGTTAATAAACAAGGTGACGATGCTTTCTCCTATATGATGGCAGACGACAGGTACTTGTACATACTTATCGGAAATGATCTCAAACGTTATCGATTCAGAGAACCGATCTCCAAATACTTTAAAGCAGGGATAGCCGAAAACCTGACCCAGAGTAGGCAACAACTAATAAATTTAAAAAAATGAAAAAATTAATTCTTCCTGTAACCCTGGTATTACTGGGTACGGGCGCAGCTTTTGCAACAAAGATGAACAGTAGTAAAAGAGTCCTTGTAGATGGTTATCGCATTGATGCTGTTTCAGGCCAGTGTGTTACTAATAGACAAAAGTGTAATACAGCCGGTGTTGATCCTTGCACATGGTCTGAAAACGTAAATGTGATTTTGCATGATTCTCCCATAAGCCCGACAATGTGTGGTGAAGAATTATTCAAGCCTTAAGGATGGAAAAGGAGGCTGTTTTAAAATTAAACAGCCTCCTATTTTCATCATCCTTATTTCCTAAAATTATATTCTCGATTTTAAATTTCAGAGTTTGCAAAAGCTCTTTACCATTATTCTGAAATGAGCTCTTTCATTTGCATATCAATCCACGGGATATTTTTTTCATCTTTTAAAAAATAATCCCACCATTCCAATACCTTACGATATAAGTCTTTACGCTCAGCCGTATTTAATCCTAAGGCATGACCTTGATTAGGATAAAATAGTGCTATAACCGGTGTCCGGTTCCTTTTTAATCCAATAGAAAATTCCATAACTTGATCCCATGCAATATTCTCATCTTTCTTACCTGCCCATAGCAAGATAGGAGCAGTTGTCTTTTCTACATTATAGATCGGGTTATTTAGAATATACAACTGTTTATTTTCCGAAAAAGGAATATTTATTTCATATTGCCCATTTTCGTACTGCCAGTAGAAAGGACTATGGAAATTATAATTGTATGAAAAATAAGATCGAATAATATCACTGTTACCTGCGCCAGAAATATATGCAGCAAACCTATTGGAGTGCGTGGCTATAAAGTTAGTTTCATACCCACCATGTGAATGACCTATCAACCCTATTTTATTTTTATTAATATTGGGATTGTCTATAATAGCATCTAATGCTTTATTAACACAATCTAAAGCAGATAATCCTGTCCCACTTTTCTCATAAAGAATATCCGGCAAATATACAAAGTAGCCTTTTTGCAATAGTGTACGGATATCGAAACCGATAGGATTGGTATATCCGGGGATTGGAAACTGATTAGAAGAATCACTTTGTACTTGATAAATCCGTACAACCATCGGATATTTCTTCCTTGACTGAAAATTTACAGGATAATAAAGAATTCCTTTAAGTGGTTTACCTGCAACATTAAAATAACTAATGATTGACATTTTTATAGGCAAGCTGGACTTTTTTTTATCAACAGATTTATAAAGTATTTTTTTCTTCTTTCTTTTAACATTCCAACAAATGAGTTGTGTTGGTAAATTATAATTTTCCTCTATAGCACAAAATGTTTCCAAGCTGTAATCAAAATGAAGTTCCTTTACATGATTCGATGTTGACGTTAGAACTTCATCAACAATTCCGTTTCTCACCTGCATATACGAAGTGTGATTTCTATTTTTATCCGACACTTTGATCAAAAGAGGATCTTGCAGATCAATTGTATTAAGGAAAAAATTAAATCCTTCCATTAGGTTCGATTTTCCTTTGTTAACAATTTCAGTCTTCTTACCCGGTGCTATTTTTAATGCTACAAGTTTGTTCCCTTTGATGTCAAATCTCAAAACGTCATCCTCACTTTCAAAGAATATAAATTGACTATCACTACTATAGACAGGATTCCGCAATCCATTTCTGCTGATAATATTTTTTTTAAGACTTTCTAATTCGAATAGAGTCCACTCTTTACCGTTTTCACTGCCTATTAGATATCTACCATCAGGGGAACAAAATAATTCAGGGGAACCATAATTAACACTCTTCAATACTGCAAAAGGGAAGTGTTTTTTTTTGTCTTTATCATATAAATACGTATCTAATTGAGGTAACAAGGTTGTATAGTTATGCCCTTTGGTAGGATGAAACGATAAGAAATACCTAGTGCTATTTACTGAAGCTATTATGGGGATTTCTTCATTTGGAATTTTTGTCAATTTATCTCTCTCAGGTATCCAAACCCAATAACAATATTTTATTGTACCATACTTTTTTGATCGTAAATTACTGTCATTCCCATACCAAATATCAACTATCGGATTAGCCTCAGGCTTTTTCCGGATCGCAAAATTAATTAGATAAGCTTTTCCATTCTGAATTTCAGTAACCGACATTTCAGCGTTCTGTGGAAATATTCCATCAGGATGCTTCACTTTTCCATTTTGAGTATTAATAAAAGTTAGGTTTGCTGTTCTTTTCCCATTTTCATTTTCCAATATAATCAATTGATTACCTGTACCTGAAAGCTCTATTCTTCTCGCTTCATTGTCAGTGGTATAGAGTATGACTGTCCTATTATTTGATAAATTAATGATCTCATAAGCATTAGCATTCTTTCTGGAAACATATAACTGTCTCTTGTTGTCTGTTATTGGAAGACCTTGTACATCAGTTAAATGATGCCGCATTGACCCATCTGAAGCATAGACACTAAGAGTAGAATCATTCTTTAATATCGCGTATTGGCCTACTTCAACAAGTGGATAAGCTGCTTTTACATTCTCATACTGTATTTTTTTTCCTGATTTTAAGTTCTGAAACTCTGCTCTATTTTTACCAAAAATCAATACACCATCCTTCTTAAGAAAAGAGATTGTTCCTCCTAGAGCCGATTGACTTACAGGAACACCGGGTTTTTGAGTATCAAATATTACAATGGTATCCTGATTGTAATCATATCTTTTTTTCACCGCAACCCATCTTGCATTTGAGGATAATTCCATATTGTCAAGAGTATAAAATCCCGCCAACCAATTCTCAATCGTATCATTTTTGCTTCTTGCGTTGAAAAAACAAGTTGCACTCAATAGGAGATAAAATATCATATTGCATCGTCTCATTTTTAATAGCCTGTATTTTGCGGGTTTAGATTTTGATTCAGCTGTAATTCCTGTTGCGGAATTGGCCATACCTCATGATAATTTTTCCAGTTAGGTTTCACCGTCAAAAGATCGCCCAGACGGTCAAAACGTTTTAAATCCAGGAATCGGTGTCCCATTTCAGTAAAGAACTCCCTTCTGTTTTCCAGAAGAATTTCATTCAGTAAAGCTTCTTTTGTAATGGAACCGGTTAGAGCTAAAAGTCCCGCTCTCTGCCTTGTAGCACTAACATAAGGCAAAGCTTCAGTGATCTTATTCTGCTGAGTGAGCGCTTCTGCTAAAAGCAGATAGACTTCTTCGAGCCTGAACACAATTGAATATTCCGTGGTATTATTAATCCGGTTTTTATATTTATCCGCCCTGTACCAGGTATTGGATCCAATAGTTACGGATGCTGTCCAGTTTTGCTTTCTGAGATCACCTGCAGAAAAAGTACCCATCAGATTCGGTGTCAGTGCATACGAATAGGGTGCTGCTCCTGAAAAATAATACGTCTGGGCTTCCCTGGTAGGATCACCCGGATTTTTAGGCTTTAGCTGCCAAAGAATGTGGGTTCCGGATTTATTGAATACTTTGGTAATATCCTGCTGGAATTGATATAGTGAACTTTGCAGAATACTTTTTAAAATCGACTCAGCTTGTGCCCATTGATGCCTGCTCATTTGCACCTTTGCCAGCAGCAGCTGCGCCGTTTTACGGTTGGGATAAATCCTTTCTACATTTCTGTACTCGTCTTTTAAGAGTCCTATGGCTTCATTCAGATCACTCTCTAGTTTGGAACCAACCTCCAAAGCAGGAGTCTTGGAGAGGGACTGGTTAACCTGATAGTTGGTAGTAACAGGATACGGAATATCAGCGAATATCTGCCAGAGATAGAAGAAGATTAGGGATCTTCCCAATAGAGCCTCTCCTTTGATCCTGTTTTTATCAGCAATTGGTAATGAAGAGGAGTCACTGACTCCCTCTATTATACTGTTAGACAGATAAACCTGCTGATAGGCTCCACTCCAAAAGGAATAGACATCGACATTGGCAGCAATATGCTGGTTTCGGTAAAGGTCATATACTCCGTTGGAATTCGCAGTAGCATAAAAATCTAAATCATCAGTATACGTGCCCAGTAAGGCTCCAGAATTATCTCCTGCTATGGGTGAACTATCTCTTAGTCCGGCATACAAGGCTGCTAAGGCAGCATCTGCCGTCTGGACATTTTCAAAGACCAGTCCCGAAGGCATCTGGTTATCCGGAACATCAACTTCAATAAGCTTTTCACAGGAAATACCTGAGATAAGAAGTGTTAAGACTTTTATGATTGATTTTATTCTATTTGTTTTCATAAGTTGGGGTTATTAAAGGTTAAACTGAATACCAAAAGAAAAGGTTCTTAATGGAGGTAAGAATCCCAGAGCAAAAAACTCCGGATCAATCCCAAAGTATTTCGTCCATGTTACAAGATTCTGTCCCTGGAAATAGAGTTTCACCTCTTTGAATACACTGTCCCGTAAAGGAATTCGGTATCCTAATTGTACATTTTTAAGACGAATGAATGAAGCATCAGATATGGCGGCATCGCTGTTCTGAAACAGGATATGGGACGCGCTGCTTCCCGAGCGGTAGGGCATATACAAACCATTCGGATTCTGAGCTGACCATACATCGAGTACTTGTATCGGCTGATTATTCATACTGCCGGGTACAGGCATGATGCTGTTATAATTACGGTTTCGTTGTTTCACAAACTGCAACAGAAAAGACAGGTCCCAGTTTTTGTATCTGAACGTATTGTTCCAGCCTCCGAAGTATTTCACGCCAATATTCTCAATCACCTTATTGTCGTCAGGAGATGAGATCTTGCCATCACCGTTATAGTCTGTAAACTGATACTGTCCTGTCTGAGGGTTGATCCCTTCCAGATGATAGACCTTAATGATCGAAGTCGGCTGGCCAATTACATACTGATTGGCATAGGTGGAACCTTCCAGCCTCGGAAAGGAGATCAGCTTGTTTTTGGGAATACTGATATTAACTGAAGTTTCCCATTGAAGCTCTCCTGCAGGTAAAGGGCGTGCACCCGCTTCAAACTCCCATCCTGTATTCTGAACGACCGCGTCCAGATTGGCAAGCACACTGCTAAATCCCGTAACAGCGGGCAGCTGGTAGCCCACCAGTTGACTGGAAGAACGGTTCCTATACCACGCCGCCGTAAGATTCAATCTATTTTTAAAAAGCCCCAGTTCCAACGCTATTTCCAATTTTCGGGTCTTCTCCCAGCTGTAATCAGGATTGTACAAACGGGAGGGAACAAGACCTGTAGTTCCATTGTAAGCAGAAGAGGAAGAAACGACATAGGTATCCAAATACTGATAGTCCCCAATGTTATCGCTTCCCGCTGATCCGTAGCTTCCTCTCAGTTTTCCAAAGCTGAGCCATTTATTATTTTCTATAAAGGATTCTTTTGAAAAAATCCACACTGCACCCACCGCACCAAAGTTGGCAAAACGATGGCTCGGACCAAAACGGCTGCTACCATCCCTTCTTCCGGTAATATTAAGAATATAGCGGTTCTTAAACTGATAATTGATTCTACCAAATACTGCTGCATAGCGGTATTCTGTTCTCAGCTGGTCAGAGATGATTTTAGTCTGGGCTGCTCCAATATTTCCGATAAAAGCATTGCTTTCAAATCCGATACCCGTCATGGAACCCTGCTTGTTCACCTCACTCTGGAAAGTTCCACCAATCAAAACGTCAAGCTCATGTTGATCCTTCTTGAAAGTCCAATTGACCTGTGGTTCCAGGATATAGGAAAAACGATCCTGATTACTCATGGAAGCTCTGGAAGTGGCACTCGACTGTCCCAGTGCAAACGAAGGATTATACATGGTATTGGGCTGAAGGGCTATTTCTCCAAAATCCTGGTAGTTAATTCCTCCACTCAGCTTGATACGAAGTTTGGGAATGATCTCATAGCCCATATTGACATTAATAAGAAGCTGCTTCGTTTCATTTGAATAGGTACTGTTAAACAAAGCCGCCGGATTGGCAAAGGTATTCTGTTCCCAATTCAAGCTGCCGTCCTGATTGTACAGCGCAGGGGCATTAGGCGAAAGAAAATACGCCTGCCGCGTCATATCTGTTCGGGGTACATTATTTTTTAGCAGTGAGAACAAATTGGATATATTCAGCTGAAACCGTTTATCTTCCGAATGATGGGAGATGCTACTGGATAAGGTATTGCCGATGTACTTAAAATCTTTCATAAACACGGTGGATTGTTCATTGTGTCCGAAGCTCAATAAAAAGGTCGTGGTATTGCTTCCACCATGTAATGAAAGCTGGGTATTCGATGATGTGGCTGTGTTTCCAATTAACGCTTTTCTCCAATCGGTATACCGGTTCTGATCCCAGGTTCCGTTAATATCGTAGGCCGTTGCGGGATACTGAGTGATTCCGTCATTCGCAAATGCTTGTTTTCTCATAGTGAGGTACTGCCCTGTATTCATCAGCCTTAGATTGGATAAAGCATTGCTAATCGCGTGTGATGTATTAAGATCCAGTCCCAGCTTTCCTGATTTCCCTTTTTTGGTGGTAATAAGCACGACTCCATTAGCTCCCCTTGATCCGTAAATAGCCGTAGCATCGGCATCTTTGAGGATTTCCACGCTTTCAATATCACCAGGATTAATGCTGTTCAGGGGATTGATGTTAGCGCCCGGCAGCGCTACTCCCGAGTATAAGGAAGTCATTTTACCGCCTATAGGCACTCCGTCCACCACATACAAAGGCTGGTTCCCGTCAATGTCGCTATTGGTCATGGAACGAAGACTGTTCCTTCCCCTGATCTGAATATCATATCCGCCCCCGGGAACTCCCGATCCCTGGGTAATATTTACTCCGGCCATTCGCCCCTGTAGAGAAGACAATACATTGGTTACCGGCTGATTTTCGATATCCTGAGCCTTTATCTTGGCAATGCTTCCGGTTCGTTCCTTGTCTTTGACCGTATAATATCCGCCATTAAGAATGACTTCTTTAATATTCTGTTCTTTTTGCTCAGGAATGATTGCGATAGTTTGTAGGGTGTCTCTTATTGCAGGAGCTGTTGTTTCAGAAAGATTCGCGGTTCTTTTATCTTCCTTTGGCCTAATAATAATGACCTTATCATCCTGGGTAATAATATCGAAGGGTAAGCCTTCAAGCATTCTTTTCAAACAGCCTACCGCTGATTCATTCCTGCACTTTACCCCCTCGATCTGATATTTCGAAAGGGATTCTTCCATGTACACATGAAGTATACCACTCGTTTTGAAAAACTTTTGTACCGCCTCACGGGCAGAAGTTTTTCCGGTCTCAAAGTTTACCGCTACTTCGGAAACTTTTTGCTGCTGGGCATTGAGGGCTGAAAAGCCCATACAGTATAATGCCGCCAAACAGCCAAAAACATTTTTCATATTTTTGCACTAGCTTAGATTGAATTAATGACTTAATTGATGTTGTTAATTTCTTTCGGACCGGCACTGCAATGCCGGTCTTTTTATTGGGTATATTCATTCGTATATCCCATAACGTTCTCTCTCAGTTTCCCGTAATGAAACTAAAAGCCAGCAGCTGCCAGAGCTTACTTTTCCAGTTGATATGTTTGACCATCTTGTTGTAATCTAAGTTGCATTGATAAGGCAAGACTCTGAAGAACCGTGTCAGAAGACAGGTCTTTAAGACTTATCGTAACCAGTCTGCCGCTATAGGATTTAGGATATCTAACCTTGATATCGTAGGTCTGCTCAATAACAGCAATCGCATCTGCCAATGGACAGTCTTTAAACCGCAGGGTAATGGATTCCGGAAGCTTATTCCCATCTGGCGAAGTGACTGAGTGCTCTTGTTGCCTAAGGGGAATGATCGCTGCGATATTCTCGGCTCCATAGTTGTTAAAGGTTTGGTTGGGATGCAGGGTGTAGGTTTCCTGTCTCTGACCCTTTTTCGTCACGGTGACCTTACCTTCATACAATTCAACCTTAAATGCGTTCTTCTCTTGTAGTACCTTAAATACAGTTCCCAGCACCTTCGTATCATAATTCGAACCGTGGACAATAAAGGGATGTCCTTCAGATCTTGATACGCGGAAAACTGCGTTTCCTTCCAACCTTACTTCCCTTGTTGCACCGGGGAAAGATTTTTCCACCGTGAGCTTGCTTCCCGCAAGAAGCCGGACACTGGTATCGTCACTTAGGGTTATATTTTTGGAGCCGGATTCCACCATATATACATCAGGGCGAATGAGCTGGTTATAGCCGATAAGACCGATAGTTCCAAAAATCAGGATTAATGAAACAGCCATTCCCAGCTGTTTCCACCTGCTTCTTTCTTCCATTTTCTGTATCCTCCCGAAAACATTTTCCCGTAGGGATTCAAATTCCTCCGGAGTTAGTTTCGACGAATCATTTTTGTTATTTTCTTCTGTTGTATTCATAGGATAATTAGCAGAGACTTAACAGGAGCCTCTACTTATATATAGGAAAAGAAGTCAAAAAAAAACACCCCCTAAGAGGTGTTTTTTAACAAATTTTAACAATAGTTATGATTGTTTAACTATAATTCTATGATGATCGGGTCAATGTGCTTCTTAAAAACTGTATCGCTTTATCGATCTGATTTCCGATAGCAGAACCGCTCATGTTCATTTCCAAAGCCAGTTCCTTTCTTGTTTTTCCTTCCAGCTTATTCTTTAGAAATATTTCTTTCCTTCTGGCAGGAATCATTTCTAATGCAGCGTGCAGTTTCTCCAGCATTCGTTCCTTCTCCAGTTTATTTTCCAATTCCTGCTGAGAATCATCAATCAGATAAGGTTCAGCAGTTTCCAGTGAAACAGCCTGCGCCAGCATCTGCCTATTTCCGCTTTTATAAAACCGGTACATTTCCTGTCGGCAGGTTTTGATAATAACCCCTTTATCAGTTGTATTACCCTTTATGCTCTTTTTATATTTCCATAGATGCACAAAAACCTCCTGGGCAATATCAAGCGCATCAACACGGTCTCCCACTTTTTCAAGAATATAGGAGAATATGAGCTGGCTGTAACGCTCGAATACTTCTTTTTCGAAGGTCTGATATGTTTTTCTAAAACTCAGCATCTTTTTTTGCCCACTGAGAATGGGAGGGTTAAATTCTCTCTTGCCGACTATATCTTTTCAATAGCTTATTGAGAATATTTTCATTGAACGTTGGACCGAAATTTACCCCGCTTCGGTTCTTTCTTTTACAGAAAATGATTTTACGTTATAAACAGCATTCCCGATTATTTATTAAAATATCAACAACAATGAAATATTTATAGTACAGCAAAAACAATAATCTGACAAATATAGAAATTTTTAATCAAATCAATATACCATATTCTAACGGATAAGATTATACCAAAACAGTGACAAGTATCAATTGATTCAGACCGGTATTCTTTTCTCCATCATTCTAATTGTATCCTGGTAGAAATATTCATTACTACCTCCGAAGATGTATTGTTATACTCTCTTTTCAAAGAGATCTTACTGTTTACGGTAGTTAGTGATTGCTATGTCCTTTGCCTTTCTGCCTGTATTAACCGTTTATCGCTTCCCCATTTTCTTTTATCTACAGTCAGCCGAGATGCTATTTGTTCTCATTTCAGGAGCGAAAGTATTTCCGTGCTTATTAACAGGCAAGGTCGCGGCCTTACGGTTTGAAAAAAAATCTCCACCCAGGGGGTAGTATTTTTTCCCAAAACCTTGCCTGTTAATAATCACGGGTCTTTCTGGCTCCCGAAAAGAAAACAAAGCATACTCCGGCTCTTTAGACGAATAAAAAAAATGTCAGCTATGAAACGGTTCAATACAAATACAGGCAGAAAGGTGAAAAGAAACAGCACCTCCTCTCATTACCGAATAAATCGGGAAAAATCAGGGAGCCTGAAACAAACCGAAACCGCACAGGATAGCACAAGAATTAATCTATACAAATTCAAAAACTTAAAAATTCACACTATGAACATCATCGGAAGACTCACACGCGATGCGAAGGTGTACACCACCTCCAAAGACAAACAGGTCGTTAACTTCTCCCTAGCAGTAAACGACAGCTATAGAAACAAACAGGGACAGCGCATAGAGCAAACCGCCTACTTTGATTGTACCTACTGGATAGGGACAGGCGTTGCCGAACATCTCACCAAAGGAACACTCGTAGAACTCTCAGGAAGAGTGAGCGCGAAAGCATGGACAAACGCTAACGGTGAAATCCGTGCAGGGCTCAATTTTCATACCTCACAAATCAAATTCTACGGAGCAGGTAAGAAATCTCAAACCGCACAAGACACTACAGAATCGATGTACAACGAATCTGCACCGCAGGAAGTCACGGACGATCTTCCTTTTTAATCACTCACAGCAATAACCCAATTCATTTTAACCCTTTTAAAATCATTTATCATGGCACACAATTTAAATTACAATAAAGCAACAGGACGCTATTCTTTTTTCAGTGTAAAACAAAAAGCATGGCACAACTTAGGACAAATCGTAGAACAGCACCCCACCAGTGAAGAAGCGATAAGACACGCAGGGCTTGACTACGAAGTGGCAAAGATGCCCCTATACACCAAACGTTCAACACTGATCGAAACCTCTGGCGGTATCGAAATCGGCTCTTCTGAACTCCATGTTCCCGATTATTTTGCCAATGTCCGTACCGATAACAATACCGTACTGGGTGTAGTGGGTAAAGACTACCAGATCGTACAAAACCGTGAAGCCTTTTCTTTCTTCGATGCCATTGTAGGTGGTGGCGAAGGTATCCTCTATGAAACCGCAGGAGCATTAGGAAACGGAGAACGCATATTTATTACGGCAAAACTCCCCGACTATATCCGTGTAGGTAACGGCGATGATGTGACAGAGAAATATATCTTCCTCACCACTTCGCACGATGGTAGCGGAAGCATCACCGCCGCATTTACCCCTGTAAGGATCGTTTGTCAGAATACCCTTAACGCTTCACTGAAAAACATGACCAACGTGGTACGCATCAAACATACCGCAGGAGCTAAGGAGCGCCTGGAAGATGCGCACAAGGTCATGGGACTAGCTAACACACTGAGCAATCAGTTAGAAGGTATTTTCAACAAATGGGCAAAAGTAAGGATCAATGACCATGAGGTCAGAAAGCTCATTCAGTTGGCACTTTGCCCCAATAAAGAAACATTGGATTTACTCAGCAAAGGGGCTGAGGATGAAGTATCGACCCTATTTAAAAACACGGTAGAGGATGCATTCGCCTATGCCATGACAAGTGATACGCAACAGATGGAAACTACCAAAGGTACTGTATTCGGAGCCTATAATGCGGTAACAGGCTACTACCAGAATGTACGAAACTATAAGGATGATGAAGCCAAACTTCAAAACATTGTCTTGGGAGGAACTGCACAAATGAAAACCCAAAAGGCTTTTGATCTCTGTACGGCTTTTTCCCTACACGGAGCGGACAGCCTGAACTTTAATTAACCCATTACAAGGCAACCGCCTTCGGGTGGTTGCCATTCCAAAAATGTATTGACAACAAAACTTCAAGAAATGGAAAATCAATTTCAATTCAGAATACAGAACCTGCTGTCTCGCAAGGGAGATACCATATCTGCACCTACTTCGCCTATGCTCTTTGCGCAGGACATGGCAAAACTGGGAGAAGAAAGTTTTAACAGACTGGCAAGGGTATGGTTTGAGGATGAAACCATCCACCAGTATTGGGAGGGTGACGGATATACAGATCATGACACGCTCATTATCGGAACGCAGTACGAAAATGATATGCATCTGGGCTTATGGGTGGATGAAGGAGTAACAGGCGTGGTTGTGGCAATGGCTCTTCAATCCGAAAGGGAAGTCATTATTACCCCTGTATACAGGAAAAAAAACTTTCATAAAAAACTTTCAACGGAGCAGATACAGAAAATTTTCAATTATGTGTTTGATAACCCTCAGCTACTCGAAATAAAGCAGGAACCTGACAGCACAGACAAGAAAGACTCCAATCAGTAACCTGATAATCACGGTATACAGACTGAGTTTCAACAGATCATTTTCATTAATCCAATTCAAAAAGTTATGAAACGAATATCCATTAATCTGTACAGCATAGAGGAATTAAGCAAAAAGGCACAGGAACAGGCTTTTCAAAAATACCAGTATTACAATATCACAGAATGTAACTGGTATGAATCCATCTATGATGATTTTATAGCCATTTGCAGGGAAATAGGAATACAGCTAAGTTATAAAGACATTTCCTTTCGCGGGTTTTGGTCACAGGGAGACGGAAGTACATTCTCTTCCATCATTGAGCCGTTGACTTTCATTGAAGCCATTGAAAAAAAATCATGGAAAGAATATGCACCTTCTTTTGACCTTGATGTTAGCCCATGTCCCTGTAACAGAATAATAAGCCTAATCAAAGAGGGATTCATTTCACCTGAGATTCGCACCAACGCACCCGATAGAGGATACTGGATAAAGTACCATTCTGAATACAGTTTCAATAGATCATCCCAAAAGCAATACCCCAACATAGAGAGTGAGCTTGAAAAACTGGATGCGTGGATAGAATATTGCCTGAACCTGCTTAACAAGCATCTCTACAGTTTACTGGAAGAAACGTATGAATACCTCATAAGCAACCGGGCATTGACCGAAAGTTTCATTTCCGATCAATGTCTTTTTACAGAGGATGGCAATATGGCTGACCATATTCTGAAATTAACAATTGAATAGTTAACCGATTAAACCCAAACAATCATGACACGTGCAAACCTTCACATAACCCTAAGCAATGGAAAGTCCATTATCTGTGTCGCTGAAAGCAGTAGCGCACCCGAACAAGGCTGTATCGTTGAACAGCTAATATTACCCTTGTTGGCACTGGATGAAAGTGAAAAAGAACTGGAATTGCTTGCAGAACACTGCACAATGGATGAAAGACGTGCCAATGCCACGTACCGCTACACCATAGACCTTACCACAAAGGAAATAAGGCTATTTGAAGAAAATTTCAATTACCGAACCGAAATTTTTCATAGAGGAAAAGAGATCACACAGCGATATAACGATTATCTCGAATCCCTTGACAAATAAGCTCTCACTGAATTACCATCATCACTTTTCTAATCTAAAATTTATAGACTATGCATAACGAAAAAAGATACGACACCCAAGAAAAACGAATCGCATTCCTAAACAGGAAAGGCAGTATCATCACCTTTAAAGAGCCTTTCTATCCAGTAGGTTCAAAGACAAGCAGAATACAAATTATTGTAGTGAAAATTTATGAACCTGATTCAGGAGGAATACGAATACTGGGATTACACTGTAATTCACCTGTGTTCAGGAATATGGATGAATTATTGGAAGCCATCGACTGGGATGATATGGAAATCATGCACTCATTTTAACCGCCAATCCATACAATTAAAATAACCCTACAACAAAAAACAATGAAAGTAAAAGATATAGACGGGCTTGAAATTAATATACCCGACCTAGATAGAGCCATAGAAATGGCAGAATTTTTCAAGGATGCAGAGCATTCACCGCCTCACCCTATTGACAAAGAGAGACAAGCGTATTGGAAAGATATGTATGAGAAGCTGATGGCTATAAAAAACAAAGAAAATGAAAACGTACAGACTAAAAGGAAATAAAGGCAATGAGGATGTTGAGCTAACCATAGAGGATTTAGTGCCTGTGCCACATAAAAGAGCATACACTTTTCAGCAACTCACGAGCTTCATTAACAATCAGCAGTATGAAACAGACTGGGAAAATCCCATGAACGAGGAACACAAAAGGCTGTATGAAATGCACGATACAAAAGCCTCTTTCTTTAAAGACAAACGAACGGAGCTTATCCTCGTGCCGGGAGACTATTTGCATCCTACCTTATTATCCGAGCAGGATATAATGGATTTAGATACAGGTCAGAGAATCAATTTATACAAATACCCAAATATTGAAACGATGAACACCAATTTTTTTAATCAGATAGGACAAATGAATCTTAACGGAAATATTCTCTTAACCATTTCCAAAGGAGCAGAAACAAATCTTATTGTATCGGTTATCCTTCAGAATGAGGGTTGCGGGGATGATGCTAAAAACATCATCCCGCCTTTCACCCTTAATGGAACTGCGGAAGAACTGGATGAAGGATTTTTTGAAAGAATCACCACACCCCTGCAGACCGCTTCGGGTTTACTGGATAACATGGAGACATATATGAAAAAAATAGACGAAGCCCGAAAAAACTCTGCAATGGAAAAGGAAAAAGCCGACAAAGAGAAAAAGGAAAAAGATGAAAAGGAGAAAAAGTACAAAGATGCGATGTCCAAAGCGGACAGCCTTGAAAAAGAAGGAAAATACAAAGAAGCGTGGACTGCCCTTCCTAAAACTTCCGATCATCCCGACCATGCCGACACCATCCGTAAACGGCAGGATGATTTTTCCAGAAAGTTTGCACCAGACCTTTTTTCGGCAGGATAAAAAGTAGATGCTACAAAAAAAGTAAAGATCATGACACCAGAAACCTTTATAGCCATACTGAAACACGACAAGGGAACGGTAAAGATAAAAGTCGTTTCCCTAAGCGGAAGAAGGGGAGCATTGCAACAGCTAACCGCTGTAGAAGGTTGCCCCGAAAGTGCTGTACAGCTTACAAAAAAAGACAGAAAGGACAAAAGAATCAATAGTTAAATCAAAAAATAAGAAAACATGTTACTGGCAACACAATTAGAACGGGTATTTATCTTCAAGGATAAAGAGCGGGAAATTACCCTTACCGACCCCGAACCCAAATGGAGCACGCAGGCGGTATTGAATTTCTATTCCAATACATACCCTATCCTGACAACGGCTAAAATATCTGCCCCTATTATCAGGGACGATACAATACAATATCGTTTTGAAAGCGTGATCGGAACTAAAGGTTAACCTTAAAATCAAAAGCAATGGATTATGGCTCAATACATCATATCCGGA